>NZ_JBFBBY010000114.1:0-24888 GCF_040682875.1 Amycolatopsis sp. NPDC051071
TTCTCTTCTTCGTCCCTTTTTTCTTGTGGGCCCCCAATCGTAAAAATTTCGTCCTATGGGGACCCCTCATGACATACGGCGCACGACAATGGTGGCCGATTCGCTGTTAAGCACGCGATTCGCTTTTACCGCGAGCGTGACGTAGATCCTTCCCCTGTGGCGTAAGGAAAGCCCGCGTCGCCCGTCCCTACGGCGAGGCGCGGGCCACGGCGCCGGGAGAAGGAGGGTCTGTGCCCTTGTCCATCGTGAATCGCCGGTCACGGTGCGCTCGCCCGACGTCGCTCACCTATGTCCTTATTGCCGTGCTCGGGGTCGCTTCCGGTTTCCTGCTCGATGAATTCGGCACGCGGTATCCGGTCGAGACGACGCTTGTCGTGATCCTGATCTGCGGAGTGGTGACGTTGTGCTGGGCAGGTGTCCGGATACTCCAGGACGCGTCCCGGAGGGTCGACGAGGTCATCCGTGACGAGGTGCGCCGCGGCGACGAAGATCATTTCGCGGATTCATCCGGATTAAGGGACGGTAATTCTCGATATCGCGGATCAAGGTGCGTCACGCCCTCGTTCCTTCGGCCTGATGTCGTTCGCAAACCGAACGGTATGTGGAGCTCTCGTCCGAAAGCGTGAGCGAGGTCACGGCGTGTAGTTTCCGTCGTCTTTCCCGCTGGGACGAGAGTGGATCCGAGTGTGACTTGATCGAGTCCGAAGCGTGTCGATCAAGTCACTGCCTGCGGTAAACCGCCAGGTGACCCGTTATTGAGACGCCCACGTGGACGGACCTGTCCACGTGGTGGACTTTCGAGGTCCACCTGCCTCATGTCAGGTGGTCACGGCCCTACGCGACTACCCTTCGCGTCTGGACTTGACTCACCCGTTTGGGTCTCCTAGCGTCTTCGCGGGCGGAGCGGACCACGCTGTGTTGATCCGGCTATCGGATCCCGCGGGTATGAGATCCCCGGCGACCCGACACCAATAACTGCCGGAAGGAAAACGGACCACGGTGAAGCAGAATTCCCTTCGACGAGGCCGCGGCTCTTCGATTCGTTCCCGCGTTCTGACGATCGCGCTCATTCCGAGCACCGCGCTGATGCTCGTCGGTCTCGCGATCGGCGGGTACCTGATCTCCGACGCGGTCAACGGCCGCGACTACGCCCAGCGGATCCGTGACTCGGAAGCCCCCTCCGTCCCGTTCTTCGCCCAAGTACAAGAGGAGCGGCGGCTGACGCTGCGCGAACTCGCGGGCGACCGTTCGCAGCACGCCGCCCTCGTGGGGCAGCGCGCGAAGACCGACGCCGCCACCCAGGGTGTCGTCGCGCACCTCCAGAAGTTCATCGGCGACTCGCCCGACAGCGTGCAGCGCAGCATCGCCACGGTGAACGGGTTGTTCCAGAAGATGCCGCAGATCCGGCAGTCGGCCGACTCCGGTCAGCTGCCGCTGCTCGACGCCTTCACCTTCTACAACCAGATCCTCGACCAGTTCGTCGAGGGCCTCACCGGTCTCGCGCAGGACGCGCCGAACGCGGAGAACGCCTACCAGCGGATCACCGCGGTTCCGCTGTTCACCGCGATCGACCAGTCGCAGCGCGCGAACTCCCTCGCCGCCGCGGCCGTCGCCGGCGGCGGCTTCACCGACGAGACCTACCGCGCCTACGTCTCCCAGGTCGGTTCGTACCGCTCACTGCTCGAGTCGTCCGTCTCGCGGATGCGCCCGGACGTCAAGGCGAAGTTCGACCAGCTCGTCGCGAGCGACCCGTGGAAGGCCGTCAACACGGTCGAGAACACCTTCCTGCAGAACAGCAAGGCCACCCTCCCGGTGCCGGAGCAGCTCTGGCTCCAGTCGGCCCGCGGCGTCGGCGACGCGATGATGCGCGGCTTCGTCGAGCAGAGCGGCGCGGCCACCACCGAAGCCATCGACGAGGCCGACCGCACGCTGATCACCTCGGCCATCGCCGCGGCGATCGCACTGCTGGTGGCCATCGGCGTGTTCGTCATCGCCCTGCGGTTGTCCAACCGGCTCATCGGCAGGCTGGCCCGGCTGCGCGAGGACACCCTCGACGTCGCCGAGATCCGGCTGCCCGAGCTGGTCGAACGGGTCCGCGCGGGCGAACCCGTCGACCTCGACGACAAGGGTCACTTCCTCGACCACGGCGACGACGAGATCGGCCAGGTCGCCGAAGCCTTCAACAAGGCGCAGCAGACCGCCATCGCGGCCGCGGTCGAAGAGGCGAGGACCCGTGAGGGCACCAAGACGGTGTTCCTCAACATCGCGCACCGCAGCCAGGTCATCGTGCACCGCCAGCTCAAGGTGCTCGACCAGGCCGAGCGCAAGCAGGAGGACCCGGAGCAGCTGGAGACCCTGTTCCAGCTGGACCACCTGTCGACGCGTGCCCGCCGTAACGCGGAGAACCTGATCATCCTCGGTGGCGGCCAGCCCGGCCGTCAGTGGCGTAAGCCGGTCACGCTGGCCGAGCTGACCCGTGGTGCCTCGGCCGAGACCGAGGACTTCGCCAGGGTGCAGACGGCCAAGATGCCCGCGATGGCGGTACAGGGCCCGGTCGTCGGCGACCTCGTGCACCTGCTCGCCGAGCTGATCGACAACGCGACGGCGTTCTCGCCACCGCAGTCGCGTGTCGAGCTGCGTGGCAACGTGGTCGGCAAGGGTGTCGTGATCGAGGTCGAGGACCAGGGGCTCGGGATCGAGCCGGAGCAGGCGGCCGAGCTGAACGCGATGTTGGCCGATCCGCCGGATTTCGGCATCATGGCGTTGTCAGCCGAGCCACGGCTGGGCCTGTTCGTGGTCGCGCGCCTCGCCGCGCGTCACGGGATCTCCGTGCACCTGCGCGAATCCGCGTACGGCGGCACCAGGGCCATCGTGCTCGTCCGCACCGACCTGCTCGCGCCGGTCCCGTCTGATCAGCCGGAGGACGAGGTGGACCCCGAGAGCACCCAGGTGCCGGATGCCGCGCCGCTGCTCCCGGGCCGTCGTGCCCGCCACCGCACCGAGCTCCCCGCGGAACGGCCGGAACTCCCGGTCCCGATGCCGGTGGCCCCGCAGGCGCCGGTTTCGCAGCCGTCGGTGTTCCAGCCCGGCCCTGATTCACCCGATGCCGCGTTGCCGCCGCTGCCCCCGCGCCAGCCGCGCGTGCCCCGGCCGGAGACGCCGCGACCCGAGCCGATCCGCCCGGAGCCCGCTCGCGCCGAGGCGAGGCCGCAGGCCGTGCAGCCGCCGGCGTGGCCGCCTGCCGACTCCCGTCCGCAGGACGTCCGGCCGCCGCAGACCCGGCGACCGGGCCCCGAGGCGCCCGGCAGGCCACCGCTGCCGCAGCGCCGGCGTCAGGCGAATCTGGTCCCCCAGCTGATGGAGGACCGGCCGGCCGCCGCACACGAGGAGGTCCGCGAGGACACCCCCGAGCTGGCAAGGAACCGCCTCGCCGCGTTCCAGCAGGGCACGCGCCGCGGCCGGGCCACCGAACCCACCGACGACTACACCGACCTCGACATGTACGGAGATCGTGACTAGATGGCCAACGCGGGAGTCAGTGAACTCGACTGGTTGCTGGATGACCTGGTCAAGCGGGTCAGCGGTGCCGACCGGGCGGTAGTCCTGTCGTCCGATGGTCTGCTCATCGGAAAGTCCGGCAACCTGTCGGAGCAGGACGGCGAGCATCTGTCCGCGGTGGCGTCGGCGTTCCAAAGCCTCGCGCGGGGCACGGGACGGCATTTCGGCGGCGGCAACGTCCGCCAGACCATGGTCGAGATGGACCACGCCTTCCTGTTCGTCACCGCGGCGGGCCGCGGCGCCTGCCTCGCGCTGCTGGCCAAGGAAGACGCGGACATGGGCCTGGTGGCCTACGAGATGAACTTGATGGTCAAGCGGGTCGGTGCGGTGCTCACTTCGGCGCCTCGCGCCGCGACTCCCACTTCGCCATGAGCGGGCGGCACGAGTCGTGGTTCGAGGACGAGGCCGGTCCGCTGGTCCGGTCGTACGCCGTCACGGGCGGGCGCACCCGCTCGGACACGCTCGGCCTCGACCTGATCACACTGGTGGTCGCCATGCGCACCGCGCACGAGGTCGCCGGCTTCGAACCGGAGTACGGGCGGATCCTCAACCTGTGCCAGAGACCGACCTCGGTCGCCGAGGTCGCCGCACGCATCGATCTGCCGCTGCCGGTGGTCAAGGTGCTGCTGAGCGACCTCATCGAACAGAATCTCGTGCTGTTCCGCACCGCGACACCGGTCACCGACACCCCCAACAAACACGTACTCCAGGCGGTTCTTGATGGCATCCGGAAACTCTGAGCCCCGGCGATCCCTGACCGCGAACGCGGTCAAGGTCCTCATCGCCGGCGGGTTCGGGGTCGGTAAGACCACGATGGTCGGTTCGGTCAGCGAGGTTCCCCCGCTGCGCACCGAGGAGGTCATCACCGCGGCGTCCGAGGGCGTCGACGACCTCACCGGTGTCGAGAAGAAGACGACCACCACGGTCGCCCTCGACTTCGGCCGCATCACCATCAACCCCGAGCTGATCCTGTACCTGTTCGGTACGCCGGGGCAGGACCGGTTCTGGTTCATGTGGGACGAGCTGGCCGAAGGCGCTCTCGGCGCCGTCGTGCTGGCCGACACCAGACGGCTCGACAGCTGCTTCGCGGCCGTCGACTTCTTCGAGCGCCGCGGACTTCCGTTCGTCGTCGCCGTCAACTGCTTCGACAACGCGTATCGTTACGGCACCGAGGAGGTCCGGCAGGCACTCGACGTCAGCATGGACGTCCCGCTGCTGCTGTGCGACGCGCGGGAACGCGACTCGACGAAGCAGGTACTGACGATGCTGATGGAGCACGTGCTCGCGCTGTCCGACCTGGCCGCGGGACTGCCGCAGGGCCGCTGACACCTCTCTCCCGTGCTATGAACGGCCCATTCCTTGCAAAATTTGCGAGGAACGGGCCGTTCATAGCATTGGCGGGAGCTCAGCCGCGCCGCCGCCGCCGCAGGGTGTCGAGTGCGTAGGTGCCCGGGCCCACTACCGCGAACAGCAGGAAGACCCACGAGTACAGGGCGGCCATCTCACCCTTGTTCTGCAGCGGCAGCAGCGCGTCGGGCTGGTGGACGACGAAGTACGCGTAGGCCATCGTGCCCGAGAGCACCACCGCGACCGGGCGGGTGAACAGGCCAACCAGGATCAGCAGTGAGCCGACGAGTTCGATCACTCCGGCGTACCAGCTCGGCCAGGAGCCGACCGGGGGCGCCGGTATGTCGAAGAGGCCCATCGACTGCAGGCCGTGGCAGAGGAACAGGAACGAGACCACTACGCGGACGACGGAGAGAGCGATGCCCTGCCACTTGGCGGTGGTCGGCCCGATCTCGGTGGACGTGGCGGTGCCTGTCTGGGTCATGACGCATCCTTCCGGCTCAAGGTGGTCTAAACCATTGATGTAAATGAGGATGCCGGATACCCCCATCGGTAGGGAACTTTCTTTCGGGGGGTAATTCCTTGTTATGTCCGAATTTGACAGCGCGGCAACGGAAGAAAACGTGAAAAAGTCCTCTTCCCTGGAATGACTCCAGGAAAGAGGACTTTTTTCCTTGATCAGCGACGGCGGCGCAGGGTGTCGATGGCGAAAGTGCCGGGGCCGATCGCGGCGATCAGCAGGAAGATCCAGCAGTAGAGGGTGGACAGCTCGCCCATGTTCAGCAGCGGCAGCAGGCCCTCCGGCGCGTGGACGGTGAAGTAGGCGAAGGCCATGACCCCGGAGAGGAGCACCGCGGCCGGCCGGGTGAACAGGCCCACCAGCACCAGTGCGGCGCCGACGACCTCGATCACGCTGCCGTACCAGCCGGGCCAGGAGCCGAGCTCGACCGACCCGCCTGCTCCATCGATGCCACCGAAGAATCCGAAACCCTGCAAACCGTGGCACAGGAAGAGAAACGACACGACGATCCGGACGCCCGACTGGATCGCGCCCTGTGCCTTGGCTGCCCGGCCGGTGACGGCGGCGGTCGTGGTGGCGGTGGTCTGGGCGGGGGTGATGGTCTGCGACATCGTTCCGGTCCTTCCAAGAGGGTGTGTGGGGCGGCTTCTGCTGACGCGTCGTACGAGCACGACACGGTTCGACATCCGTCCGGAACTTTTTTCCGCGGGCCGGTCACCTCACTCGATCGGAGCAGAGGCAGACTGGCTGCCGTGGCGGGTAAGACGAGTGCCGGGATCCTGCTCTTCCGCAGGGCGGGCGAGGTGACCGAAGTACTGCTCGGGCATATGGGCGGGCCGTTCTGGGCGAAGAAGGACGCGGCCGGCTGGTCGGTGCCCAAGGGCGAATACGAACCGGACGAGACACCCGAGGCCGCCGCGCGGCGCGAGTTCGCCGAGGAGCTGGGGCTGCCGGCACCCGAGGGGGAGTACCTCCCGCTCGGCGAGGTGAAGCAGTCCGGCGGCAAGGTCGTCACCGTCTGGGCGGTGGAGGGCGACCTCGACCCGGCTCAGGTCGTGCCGGGCACGTTCGAGATGGAGTGGCCGCCGCGGTCCGGCCGGACGCAGGAGTTCCCGGAGGTCGACAGGGTCGCCTGGTTCGGGCTCGCCGAGGCGGAGGAGAAGCTGCTCAAGGGGCAGCGTCCGTTCCTCACCCGGCTGGGGGAACTGCTCAACGGCTAAGTGGTTGGTTTCGGAAGTCCGCCGATACCCACGAAAGACTTCCGAAACCGACCACTGAGCAGCTCGCCGAGTGGCTTGTCGGCCAGCGAGCCGAGGACGAGGTCGGCGTGGTCGAAGTTCAGCACCGCGGTGATCGGGTTCGGCACCGCGACGCAGGTCAGCCCGGCGGCCTTCGCCGCGGTGACGCCGTGCGGTGAGTCCTCGAACGCGATCGCCTCCGCCGCCGACAGGTCTAGTGCGGCGAGCGCGGCGAGATAGAGGTCCGGGCTCGGTTTCGCTTCGTGGAGATCTCCGGTGAGGACGGCCTCGAAGGCGTCCGCCATGCCCAGCCTTTCGAGGTGGGTGGTGACCCAGTCGCCGGTGGAACTGGAGGCGATGGCCAGCCGGAGGCCTTGTTCCTTCGCGGCGTCCAGGTACTCCTGGACGCCGGGACGCGGTCCCTCGGATTCGAGCAGTTCGGTGACCCGGGCGCGGACGCCGGTGCGGATCGCGAGCGTGTCCAGATTCTCGTCGTCCTTCGCCAGCAGCTCGAACATCGCGGTGGCGGTGTTCTGCGTGCCGATCACGGTGTGCCAGACGTCGAGGGGGAGTTCGCCGCCGCGTGCGCGGAAGGTCTCTTGCCAGGCGACGAGGACGGCCGCCTCCGTGTCGACCAGCGTTCCGTCGAAGTCGAAGATCAAGGCGCCGGTCATGGGACGAGTCTACGTCTTGACTCACTGAGTGGTACGGATTACCGTACGCATTCGTTAGGAAAGTTACCAAACGAACAACGCCGCGCACCGTCAGCCACCCCCCGCCGCCACGGATACCGGGAGAACGATGTGAAGGCCCGAACCCGACTACTGCCCATAGGCGCGGCAGTCATTCTTCTGCCCACGCTGCTCAGTGGCAGTGCCCAAGCCGCCGACGTCCTTTTGTCCCAAGGAAAACCCGTCATGGTCTCCTCGGTGGAGGCCGCTGAATACGGCGGCCCGCTCGCCGTCGACGGGAAGACGAACACCCGCTGGGCAAGCGCCGAAAGCGCGGACCCGCAGTTCATCCGCGTCGACCTCGGAGGCCCCTCCGACGTCCGCCGCGTCAAGCTGAACTGGGAAGCGGCGTACGCCACCGCGTACAAACTCGAAGTCTCCAACGACGGCTCGGCGTGGACTTCGGTCAAGTCCGTGACGAACGGCAACGGTGGTACCGACGACCTCACCGGCCTGACCGCACGCGGCCGCTATCTGCGTCTCGTCGCGACCAAACGTGCCACCAGCTACGGCTACTCCCTCTGGGAGATGCAGGTTTACGGGACGTCGGATTCCTCCGGCGACACTCAGGCGCCCACCGCGCCGACGAATCTGAAGGCCGGCGCGATCACTTCGTCCACTGTGGACCTGACGTGGACCGCCTCGACGGACAACGTCGGTGTCAGCGCGTACGAGATTCTCCGGAACGGCCAGGTCGTCGGCAGTTCGGAAAGCGCCTCCTACACCGATTCCGGGCTGAGCGCGGCGACCGCGTACACCTACACCGTCCGGGCCAAGGACGCCGCGGGCAACACTTCGGCCGCCAGTAGCCAGATCCAGGCGACCACGCAAGCGGGCGGTGGCTCATCGTTCGTGCTGGCCGCCTCGGGTGACATCGCCGAACAGTGCACCGCGTCTTCGTCCTCGTGCATCCACCCGAAGACCGCCAACCTGGTCGGGCAGATAAACCCGGCCGCGGTGATCACCATGGGCGACAACCAGTACGACGACGCCCATATCGAGGACTTCACGAAGTACTTCGACAAGACCTGGGGCAAGTACAAGAACATCATGCACCCGATCCCCGGCAACCACGAGACCTACGACGACACCCCGCTGGGCGCCTACAAGAAGTACTTCGGCAACATCGCGACGCCGAACGGGAAGACCTACTACAGCTGGGAAATGGGCAACTGGCATTTCGTGGCCATCGACAGCACGGAGTTCTCTCCCGGGCTGGCCGCGAACGCCGTCAGCGACGAGCAGCTGAACTGGATCAAACAGGACCTGGCGAAGAACACCAAGCCCTGCGTCGCCACGTACTACCACCACCCGCGCTACACCTCGGGTGACCACGGCGACAACCCGAAGATGGCCACGCTCTGGCAGACCTTGGTCCAGAACAAGGTCGACCTGGTGCTCAACGGACACGACCACCACTACGAGCGGTTCTTCCCGCAGAACGCCAGTGGGGCCAAGGATCCGAACGGGCCGGTGCAGATCATCGGCGGTGGCGGCGGGGCGTCCCTGTACCCCGTCAAGACGGAGCATCCGGCGACGGCGAAGGCGATCTCGACCTACGGTGTGCTCAAGCTGAACATGTCGGACAACGCGTTCTCGACGCAGTTGATCGGCCTCGACGGCAAGACCATCGACTCCTCGCCCACCTACACCTGCCACTGATCCTCGCGATCAGGTGCCGGGTCGCGGCTGTGCACCGCGGCCCGGCACCTCCTCGCGGCGTAGGAGGTCTCGTATGTACATAGCCACGAGCCGGGCGGCGGTAGACGTTCCGAAGAGCAGCGGCGTGAAACGGGCCGTCACCGGGAACGTCGTCGCACTCGGCCTGGTCAGCCTGGTCACCGACATCTCGTCGGAGATGGTGACCGCGGTCCTCCCGCTGTACCTCGTCCTCGGTCTCGGCCTGAGCCCGCTGCAGTTCGGCGTGCTCGACGGCCTCTACTCCGGCGTCACCGCGCTGGTCCGGCTCGTCGGCGGGCATCTCGCGGACCGATGGCAGCGGCTGAAAGCGGTCGCCTGCTTCGGTTACGGCCTTTCGGCGCTGGGCAAGATCGGCCTGATGCTGGCGGGTCCGTCCACCGTCGCGATCGGGGCGGTGCTCGCGGCCGACCGCACCGGCAAGGGCGTCCGTACCGCGCCGCGGGACGCGCTCATCACCTTGAGCAGCGATCCCGACCACCTCGGCCGCGCCTTCGGCGTGCACCGGGCGATGGACACCTTCGGCGCGTTCCTCGGCCCGCTGGTCGCGATGGCCGTGCTGTGGCTCAGCCTCGGCAGCTACGACTCGGTGTTCTTCACCAGCTTCTGCATCGCGGCGATCGGCGTGATCATCCTGGTGGTGCTGGTCAAGGACCACCAGCCGGGACCGAGGGCCGAGCGGCGCAAAGTCTCCTTGCGGGAGACCGCGGGCCTGATCCGGCAGGCGTCGTTTCGCCGGATCTGTGTCTGGGCGGCGTTGCTGGGCCTGGTCACCCTCAGCGATTCGTTCCTGTATCTCGTCCTGCAACGCCGATGGGAACTTGGCGCGGTGTTCTTTCCCTTGCTGCCCTTGGGAACCGCGGGCGTGTACTTGCTGCTCGCCGTCCCGCTCGGCAGGCTCTCGGACCGGGTCGGCCGCTGGAAGGTGTTCCTCGGTGGGCATGTCGCACTGGTCGTCGCGCTGCTTTCCTTGCTCGGGCCGGTGGACGGCGGGGTGCTCGCGGTGCTGGCCCTGGTCCTGCACGGCGTCTTCTACGCCGCCACCGACGGGGTGCTGATGGCCGCCGCCGGGCCGATGCTGCCCGAACACCAGCGGGCGGGTGGACTGGCGCTGGTGCAGACCGGACAGGCGACGACGCGGATGTTCGCGTCCGTCCTTTTCGGACTCGCTTGGACCGCTTGGGATCTGCACGCGGCGGTACTCGTCGCCGCCGGCGCGCTGGCCGTCGTGATCGTCGCGGCCGCCATCCTTCGTCCACTGAGGACATCCGCGTGAGGGGCCGGATCCTTGGCGTGGTGGCGGCGGTCGTCGTCCTGATCGCGGCGGCTGTCGGGTACGGGATCTACTCGCGGGATCGCGGGCAGGGCGTCAACGCCGTGGCCGTCGTTTCCGGCCAGCCGGTTTCGGTGCAGGCCAAGGGACAACTGCTGTTCCGCAACACGGCCGAAGGCCCCGACTTCGGCCGTCTCGCCACCGTCCCGGCCGACCGGACTGGCGAACCGAGGAAGGTCGCCGGACTCAGCTGCGACCGGTTCGCCGCCTCGGCGGGGACGGCGCTGTGCCTAGCCGCGCAGCCGGGGGTGCTGCCGCCGATGACCGACGTCATCGTGCTGGACAAGGACCTCACCGAGATCCGCCGGATCGAACTGCCGGGAACGCCGAGCCGCGGCCGGGTCTCGCCGGACGGCAAACTCGTCTACTGGACCGTGTTCGTCTCCGGGGATTCCTATGCGGCCACAGGATTCTCGACGCGCGCCGGGATATTCGACCTCGCGAGCGGGCAGCTGCTGAAAAGTATCGAGGAGATGACAGTGATCCTCGACGGGAAGCAGTACTACTCCTCGGACGTGAACTACTGGGGGATCACGTTCGCCCCCGGCGGCAAGCGGTTCTACGCGACCATGGGGACCAAGGGGAAGACCTACCTCGTCGAGGCGGACTACGAAAAGTTCAGCGCGACCGCGATCCGGGAGAACGTCGAGTGCCCTTCGCTCTCGCCCGACGGGAAGCGGATTGCTTTCAAGAAGCGGGTTTCCGCCGATCTCGCGGCCCCGTGGCGGCTGGCCGTCCTCGATCTGGCGTCGGGCAAGGAGACCTTGCTGGCCGAGACGCGGAGTGTGGACGACCAGGCGGCCTGGCTCGACGACACGACGGTGGCCTACGGGCTGGAAGGCGGGATCTGGGCGGTTCCGGCGGACGGGAGCGGCGCGGCCCGGGAGCTGGTCCAGCGGGGAAGTTCGCCCGCGGCCGGGTAGTGGGTCGTGAGTGTTTTGGGTCGTTCTAACGATGGGTGTTTCGGGTACCTACGGCGGGTGAGTCGGGTAGCGGCCGGTCTTTGAAGAACTCCTTGAGGGACCCAGAGTCCCTCAAAGTTCCCCTCACTCGTCCGGGAGGCCGTCACGAGCCCCCGCAGCATCACCAGTCGCCACGGCGGCGCGTGAAGGACCCCTTCCCTCGGCTCAGCCGAGGAAACTCGACCTTCACACCTTCCCCAGTACAGGAAGGCCCCCTTCCTTGCGCCTAGGTACACGAAGGCCCCCTTCCTGTACCTAGGCAAGGAGAACGGGCCCTGGTCACGCGGTGAAGTACTCGATCAGCACCGGGGCGACAGCTTCGGGCTTGAGCATATGCGTCTGGCCCGCGATCGTGCGGTGCTCGGCGTCGGGGACGGCCTTCGCCAGTGCGGCGACACCGTTGCGGATCCACGCCGGGCTCTTGCCGCCGTCCATGACCAGCGTCGGCACGGAGACGGCCGCCCAGCGGCCCTCCGGCAGCGGCGTGCCGTCGTGCAGGCCGTCGAACAGCGCGGCGTCGTAGCGCAGCGTCGGCGCGACCGTCTTCATCTTCGGCCACGTGGGCATGAACCGCATCATGAACACGATCGGTGCCGGGACGCGGACGCCTTGCCGCATGAACGTCTTGATCGCGTCGCCCGGCCGTCCGGTGGCGATCGCCTTTTCGAGCCGCTCGGTGTAGTCGGCCGGGACCGGCGGGCGGGTGTCGTCGACGACCAGCGGGAACTCGTACACCGCCAGTCTGGTGATGGGGAGTCCGGCGTTCGCCGCTTCGAGCGCGAGCGCCGCGCCGGAGGAGATGCCGTAGACGTGGGCCGTCCCACCGGCTTCCTTGATCAGCGCGGCGATGTCTTCGACCTCGCGGGCGATCGAGAACGGTTCGGTGTCGCCGCTCTCGCCGCGGCCGCGGCGGTCGTAGGTGTAGACGGTGAAGTGTCCGGCAAGTTTGGCGGCGAGCGGCTTGGCCGGGCCGAAGCCGCGGTGGCACATGGCGCCGTCGACGAGGATGACGGCGGGGCCGGAGCCGGTGCGGGTGTAGGCGATGGTGGTGCCGTCTTGCGAGGTCACGGTGCTCATGACGGGAGATTCTCCTCGATCGGTCTAGCGGGCGGAACGGATGACGACGGCGGTGACCCAGCCCCAGGCCAGCATCACGGTCGCCCAGAAGGCGAGCATCACGACGGCGGCCGCGTTGCCGGAGCTCATGACGGCGAAGGCGGCGAAGAACGCGATGCCGGTGACGCGGGAGTAGACGGCCCAGCCGCGGTGGCCTTCACGCGAGAAGCGGCTCGCGAACACGAAGGTCGCCACGATCAGCGAGAGGAAGCCGACCGAGCCGGCGGCCATGTGCAGTGTTCCGGTGGTGCTGAGTGTCGCCGGGCCGGCGCCGACCGGGAAGCCGTTGCCGGGGTCGGCCTTGAAGACGGCGGCGAAGAGCAGGCTGACGCCGAAGAGGCCCAGCAGCCGTGGTCCCCAGACACTTCCTCTTCCCGGCTCGAGAACCCGGCTCAGCCCGATCGCTCCCGCGATCAGCAGGACGCCGCTGACCAGGAAGTTCGTCACCTGGATCCAGCCGGCGTCGCCGTTGCTCAGCATGCTCGCCGGGTGCTTCGTCAGGTCGAAACCGTCGCGGACGGCGGCCTGGGTGAGCGAAATGAGGAAGTACAGCGGGCCTGAGATCGCGCCGCCGGCGAGCAGGGCGCGGGTCGGGACGGCGAGCTGGGTGCGGGTGGCGGTGATGGTCATCGTCTCGGCCTTTCGGGGCGGGGTGCGTTGGGCACAACTCTCGCCCCGAATCCTCAAGTTGTCAAGACAAAAAAAATTGTCGGTGACGCCCGTTACGGCGCCTGGAAGCGTCGCAACTAGAGGACTACTTGCTGTTTCGCAAGGTCAGGAGGGTGATCTCGCTCGGCGCGAAGACACGCAGCGGCGGCCCCCAGAAGCCGGTGCCGCGGCTCGTGTAGAGCTGCGTGCGCTCGCCGTGGCGTGAAAGCCCGGCCAGAACCGGCTGGTCGAACCGCACCAGGAGGTGGAACGGCCAGATCTGGCCGCCGTGGGTATGCCCGGAGATCTGGAGGTCGATGCCCGCTTCGGCGGCCTGCTTGACCTGCTTCGGCTGGTGGGCGAGCAGGACGACCGGGATGCTCGCGGCGACACCGTCGAGGGCGGCCGGGAGGTCGGGACCATGCCCCGGGAGGCCGGAGGCGGCGCCTGTCGGGTCGTCGATCCCGGCGAAGACGAGCGTGTCGCCACCCTGCCGGACCGGTACGTGCCGGTTGTGCAGCGGCTCCCAGCCGAGGTCGCGCATATGGTCGAGCCAGGCCTGCGCCTCGCCGAAGTACTCGTGGTTGCCGGTGATGTAGAACTTGCCGAGCTTGGCGCGCACCTTCCCCAGCGGCGCGACCTGGCCGTGGCGCTGGGCGACCGTGCCGTCCGCGAGGTCGCCGGCGTGCGCCACGACGTCGGCGTTGAGTTCGTTCACCACCTCGACGACCTTCTCCGACCATTTCGTCCGGTTCAGCGGGCCGAAATGCGTGTCGGTGATGATCGCGAAGCGGAGCCCGTCGAGTCCGGCGCCGAGCCGGGGGAGGACGACGTCGAGTTCCTTGAGCCGCGGAACGCGCCGGGCTTCGACCAGTCCGTACGCTGCCAGGCCGGCGAACGCCACCACGACGACGCCGGACACGATCCCCGCCGCACTGTCCACTCCGGACAGGGCGAAGACGAGTCGTAGCACGTTTCCGAGTACCGACAGGGAGAACAGGAGCCAGATCAAGCCGAGTGAGAGGTCGCCGATCTTCGCCGCGAGGTCGCGTTGCCACGGGCCGTGGCCGAGAGTCATGCAGGCGGGAAGGGTCACCACCGCGGCGGCGAACACGAGCGTGCCGAGTATTTCGAGCGCGGCCGGGAGCTCGGGGGAGCCGACGATCGTCCACCACGGGACCCCGAACAACAGGGCCAGAACGGCGATCAGCGCGGCGGTACGGACAAGGATGCGGGGCATCGGTGGGAAGTACCTCGGAATCGGGTCGAAGGTGTTCGCCAGACTAACAGACCGTCGGTCTCTACCGCGGTCTTCGCTGAGGGGCTCTCAGGTACGTAAACGGACGTACGCGAAGTGTCGCTCCACGGGCGACGCTTCGCGAGTCGTACCGCAAGACACTCTTCGGCATGAACGAGTTACGACGGATCGAGCGCGTCGCCTACGTGACGGGTGCGCTCCTGTTCCTCAGCGGCCTCGTGCACGCGGTCGTGCTGATCGCGTCCGGCGGTTCGTGGACCGGGCCGCTTTCGATGCGGAAGGCGGTGACGTTCGGCCTGTCGTTCGGGCTGACGCTCATCACCGTCGCGTGGGCGACGTCCTTCGTCGCGGTGCGGCCACGGATGCGGAACGTGCTGCTCGGCGTCTTCACCGGGGCGAGTGTCGTCGAGACGGTGCTGGTGAGCATGCAGGCCTGGCGCGGGGTGCCGTCGCATTTCAACTTCGAGACCGGCTTCGGCAACGCGGTGTCGACGACCCTCGCGGCGGGCGGCGGCGTGCTCATCCTGACCGCCGTGTCGTTCACGGCCGCGGCGATGCGCGGCGAAGGGGAGACGACGCCGAGCATGCGGCTCGCCGTGCGGTTCGGGCTGGTCGCGCTGCTGGTGGCGCTCGGCGCGGGCGCGGCGATGATCGCGAGCGGCGTCGTCGAAGCACGCGGCGGGAACCCGCAAGCCGCGTACACCACCGCCGGCGCGCTGAAGCCGCTGCACGCCGTGGCGATGCACGCGATCCTCATCGTGCCGGGGCTGGCCTGGCTGCTGCGGTTCGCGGACTGGGCCGAGCGGCGGCGCGTGCGGCTGGTGTGGGTGGCGATCGGTGCTTATGCCGTGCTGACCGCGGTGGTGGGGGTCGAGTCGGTCACCGGGGTTTCGCCGCTTGCGGCCTCGCCCGTCGAGACGGTGACTTCGGGTCTTGCTTTGGCCGTGCTGGGGCTGAGCGGTGCGGCTGCCCTTCGTGAAGCGGTTCGCGCCCGGTCCCGGGTGTCATGAGGGGTCCCCATAGGACGAAAAGTGTCCTATGGGGACCCCTCATGACACTTCAGGGACCCGTCGGCGTCACTGGCCCACGTAAGCGCGCAGGTGCTGTGCCGTGAGGGTGTCACCGCCGGCCACCAGTTCCGACGGAGTCCCGGTGAAGACGACCTGCCCGCCATCGGCACCGGCTCCCGGGCCGAGATCGACGATCCAGTCCGCGTGCGCCATCACGGCCTGGTGGTGCTCGATGACCACCACCGTGTTCCCGTCGTCGACGAGCCGGTCCAGCAGGCCCAGCAATTGGTCGACGTCGGCGAGGTGCAGTCCGGTGGTCGGCTCGTCGAGGACGTAGGTCGCGGATTTCTCCGCCATCCGGATCGCCAGTTTGATCCGCTGCCGTTCCCCGCCGGACAGCGTCGTGAGCGGCTGCCCGAGTCCGAGGTAGCCGAGGCCGACGTCGGAAAGGCGGTCCAGGATCGCCCGCGCCTGTCCGGACAGGAAGAACTCGCGTGCTTCGGCGACCGGCATCGCGAGGACCTCGCTGATGTTCTTGCCCCGCAGCCGGTAGGTCAGGACTTCGGCGGTGAAGCGCTTGCCCTCGCACTCCTCGCAGACCGTCGCCACCCCGGCCATCATCGCCAGGTCGGTGTAGATCAGCCCGATGCCCTTGCATTTCGGGCACGCGCCTTCGGAGTTCGCGCTGAACAAGGCGGCCTTGACGCCGTTGGCCTTGGCGAACGCGGCCCGGATCGGGTCGAGCAGGCCGGTGTAGGTCGCCGGGTTGCTCCGCCGCGAGCCGCGGATGGCCGACTGGTCGAGCACCACCACATCGTCCCTTGTGGACAGTGAGCCGTGGATGAGCGAGCTCTTGCCCGAACCGGCGACCCCGGTGACCACGGTCAGCACGCCGAGCGGGATGTCGACGCTGACGTCCTTGAGGTTGTGCCGCGTCGCGTTCCGGATCGCGATCTGCCCGGCGGGCCGCCGGACGTCGGGACGCAGCCGCGCCCGGTGGTCGAGGTGCCGCCCGGTCAGGGTGCCGGACGCACGCAGCCCGGCGACGTCGCCGGTGAAGCAGATCTGGCCGCCGTTCGGCCCGGCGCCGGGGCCGAGGTCGACGACGTGGTCCGCGATCTCGATCGTCTCCGGTTTGTGCTCGACCACGAGCACGGTGTTGCCCTTGTCTTTCAAGAGCAGCAGCAAGCCGTTCATCCGCTGGATGTCGTGCGGGTGCAGGCCGACGGTCGGTTCGTCGAAGACGTACGTGACGTCGGTGAGGCTGGAACCCAAGTGTCGCACCATCTTCACGCGCTGCGCCTCGCCACCCGAAAGCGTCCCGGATTCACGGTCGAGGCTCAGGTAGCCGAGACCGATCTCCACCAGCGAGTCGAGCGTGCCACTCAGGGTCTGGATCAGCGGGCCGACCGACGGGTCGTCGAGTTTACGGACGAAATCGGCCAGATCGCTGATCTGCATCGCCGAGCAGTCGGCGATGTTCAGCCCGTCGATTTTCGACGACAGCGCCGCTTCGTTCAGCCGCGCGCCCCCGCAGGCCGGACATTCCTTGAACGTGACCGCCCTGTCGACGAAAGCGCGGATATGCGCCTGCGTCGCCTCCTTGTCCTTGGCCAGGAACAGCCGCTGGACCTTCACCAGCAGCCCCTCGTACGTGGTGTTCAGCCCGCCGAGTTTCATCTTGGTGGCGGGTTTGTGCATGAAGTCTTCCCACTGCTGAGGGGTGTAGTCCTTCAGTTTCACGGCCGGATCGACGAATCCGGACTCCGCGAGCCCCTTCCAGTACCAAGTCTCCGGCGCGAAGTTCGGGACGGTGATCGCCCCTTCGTTGAGCGAAAGCTCCTTGTCGACAAGCTGGTCGATGTCGATCGTGGAAACCCTCCCGAGCCCCTCGCAATCGGGGCACATCCCCTCGGGAAGGTTGAAGCTGAACGCCCCCGACGTCCCGATCTTCGGCTGTCCCAGCCTGCTGAAGACGATCCGCAGCATTGTGTGGGCGTCGGTCGCGGTGCCGACCGTGGAGCGGGAATTGGCCCCCATCCGCTCCTGGTCGACGATGATCGCCGCGCTCAGGTTCCGCAGCGCGTCCACGTCCGGCCGCCCGACCGGCGCCATGAAGGACTGGATGAACGCGGTGTAGGTCTCGTTGATCAGCCGCTGCGATTCCGCGGCGATGGTGCCGAACACCAAGGACGACTTCCCCGAACCGGAGACACCGGTGAAGACGGTGAGGCGGCGTTTGGGGATGTCGACCGAGACGTCGGCGAGGTTGTTCTCTCTGGCTCCGCGGACCTGGATCATGTCGTGACTGTCGGCGGCCGAAGGCATGGCTCTCCCCTGGTTGGAACTCTTTAGCCTGTAAAGTGAGGGTAGCAGACGTCAGTTTATGCTGTAAGGAGTTCGCGAGTGGTCGTCTACGCGGCGCAGGGGGACCCCCAGAAGTCGATGGCCCTGTTGTGGCGGACGGCGTCGCCGGACACCGAGCGCCCCGGGCCGAAACCGGGGCTGTCGGTGGACTTGATCGTCGACGCCGCCATCACGATCGCCGACGCCGAAGGTATGGCCGGTCTTTCGATGCGCGCGGTCGGCGACAGGCTGGGCCGGACGGCCATGGCGCTGTACACCTACGTGCCGAGCAAGAGTGAACTGCTCGACCTCATGTACGACAAGGCGCTCGCGGAACTGGCGGGCTTCCGCGAGGGGGACGGCTGGCGCTCCGACACCGTCCGGTGGGCGAACGACCTGTGGGATTTCTACCTGCGGCATCCCTGGGTCCTGCAGGTCTCGCAGGCACGGCCGGTGCTGGGGCCGCACGAGTACGTCGTGCTGGAGTCGCTGGTGACGATCCTGCGCCGGACCGGGTTGCGCCCGGTGATGCTGCGGCGCCTGGTCAGCGCGCTGTACTCGTGCGTGCGGGAGCCCGCCAGGACGGCGGCGGAGTCACGGCTGGCCGAAAAGGTGACCGGGCAGTCCGACGACGAGTGGTGGTATGCGCGGTCGGCGTTCCTGAAGGAAGTGTCGCCGGACTTCGCCGAGCGGTTCCCGACGCTGAGCTGGATGGAAGGCGAGCAGGCGTTCCGGATGGCGGACGAGACGGTGTCCTACCTGGAACAGGAGGCGCGGGAGGCCTTCGAGATCTCGCTGGCCGTTCTCCTGGACGGGATCGAAGTCGCGATGAAAGTGGAGTAGCCTTCTCCGCATGCCCAGTGATTTCGCCTTGAAGACCATGAACGCCGTCCACCGCGTCATCCAGAAGGTCAGCGGCGGCCGCGCCGGCTGGCAGGTCGCCGGGATGACCGTGCTGGAACTGACCACCATCGGCCGCAAATCCGGCCAGCCGCGCACGGTGCTGCTCACCTCGCCGCTGCGTGAGGGCGACGCGTACGTCATCGTGGCTTCCCGCGGCGGAGACGACCAGCATCCGGCATGGTTCCTCAACCTGCGTGACAACCCCGAGGTCCAGGTCACGCTGAAGGGTGAAGCCGCGCAGCCGATGGTCGCGAGTGTCGCCGACGCCGAACAGCGCGCCCGCCTGTGGCCCAAGATCACCGCGGACTTCCAGAACTACGCGCAGTACCAGACGAAGACCGAGCGGGAGATCCCCGTGGTCCTGCTGGCGCCCAAGGCGTAAGCCTCACCAAGTACATGAAGGCCCCCTTCCTTGCGCTAGGCGCAGTGAAGGGGGCCTTCATGTACTTGGGGAACCCCGCGCGAGCCGGGTCCATCGGCCCTACCGGCGAGTCGGTCAGGGAGGGACCGTGGATCTCGACGGAACAAGTCCGACGGGAACGCGAGGATGCCGATGTCCGACACCTTGGGTCTCGAGACACTCGACCGCGAGCAGTGCGTGGCGCTGCTCGCGGGCGCCGGGCTGGGCAGGGTGGTGTTCACCTCCCGGGCATTGCCGGCGATTCAGCCCGCGCGGTTCGCCGTGTATCACGGTGCCATCGTGGTCCGGACGCCGTCACAGAGCGCGTTGTTCGCCGGAGTACTCGACAGTGTGGTCGCGTTCGCCGTCGACGATTTTTCCGCGGATTTGAAGAGCGGCTGGTACGTCACCGTCCTCGGCCGCGCTTGCGAGGTACGTGACCCGATCGTGATCGCCGAGCTCGCGGAGCTGCCTTTGGGCTGTTGGACTGGTCAAAGGGACGCCCGGTATCTCCGCATTCCCCTCGAGTCGGTAACCGGTCGGAGGATCCTTGGCGCGTCCAGTAACGAAGCACTGTCCGTGATCGACGCACCAGATGAGCGATCCGGGCGCGTTTGTCATTCCTGACCCCACTGCCCGGGGAGTTACTCCGGGACGGTGACGCCAGTGCGGCGGGTAAGTGCGGCGAGTGACGCCAAAGCACCCAGGATCCTGGACGCGGTGGCGGGGATCGCCCGCGATCTCAGCCTCTCCGACGTCCTGCGGCATATGGTCGAATCCGCCTGCGAGCTGACCGGTGCCCCGTTCGGCGCGCTGAGTGTGCTCGATTCGGAGGAGTTCATCCGTTTCGGTGACGCGTGGGAGACCCCGCCGTCCGAGGACGAGTCCCGCGTGATGCCCATCCGCATGCGCGGCCGGATCTTCGGGATGCTGTACCTGGCTCGCAAACCGGACGGTGCGGAGTTCACCGAATCCGAAGGGGACCTGCTCGTCGCGCTCACCGCGGCGGCCGGTGTGGTGATCGAGAACGCCGCCCTGTTCGACCAAGTGCAGCGGCGCGAGCGCTGGCTCGAAGCGTCCTATCACGTCACCGGTGCGCTCCTGACCGACCAGGATCTGACCGCGACCCTGCACTTGATCGCCGAACGCGCCCGCGTGGTCGCCGGTGGCACCGCGGGTGCGGTTGCCCGTCCTCGCGGCGACGGGATGCTGGTCTTCGAGATCGTCGAGCCGCCGGGCCCCGACGCCGACCGGCTCTCCGGCATCGCCGTGTCCACCGAGGGCACCGCGACCGGGATGGCGTTCACCAGCGGCAAACCCGTCGTGGTCCGGGACTACGGCGAAAAAGTCGTCGAGTACCAGGGCGGACGCGGTGAGGTGATGCCCGCGGTGATCAAGGACCTGGACTCCACGATCGCCGTGCCGCTGATCGTCGGCGAGGAGAAACTCGGCGTCCTGCTGGTGGCGAAGTTCCGCGACAAGACGCCGTTCTCCGCCTACGACGTCCAGCTGGCCGAGACCTTCGCCGCGCACGCCGCGCTCGCCGTCGAATTCGCCCGCGCGCAACAGGACCGGCAGCGGCTCGCCGTCTTCGAGGATCGCGACCGGATCGCCCGTGACCTGCACGACCTGGTGATCCAGCGGCTGTTCGCGATCGGGCTCGGCCTGGAAGGGCTCAGCAGGCTGACGTCCGAGCCCGCCGTCGCTGATCGGGTCGCCGGCTTCGCGCACGAGATAGACCGCACCATCAGGGAGATCCGCAACAGCATCTTCTCGTTGCAGGAACCCGCCGAGGCGCAGGGGAGCCTCCGGTCGGAGTTGCTGCGGGTCGCGCTCGACGCGGGCTGCGTGTCCGAACCCCGGGTCGGATTCGACGGGCCGCTCGATTCGGCCGTCCCGGACATGGTCCGCTCGGATCTCATCGCGACCCTGCGCGAGGCACTGTCCAATGTGGTCAGACATGCGTCGGCGACGTCGGTCTCGGTCGACGTCTCGGTGGATCGCGACGGGAAGAACCTGAGTCTTTCCGTGGTGGACGACGGCGTCGGGATGCCTGCCGAACCAGGGCATCGCAGCGGGGTGGCCAACCTCGGCGAACGCGCGGTCCGCTGGAACGGGTCGTTTACCGTCGAGGCGCGGCCCGAAGGCGGGACTAGGCTCGACTGGTCGGTGGAGCTGCCGGCCCGACAGGGGAGTGTGTGATGACGATTTCGGTGTTCCTGCTGGACGATCACGAACTCGTCCGCACCGGGCTGAAGACCGTCTTCGAGGCCGAAGACGATCTCACGGTGGTCGGCGAGGCGTCCACGGCCGCCGAGGCGTTCGTGCGGATCCCGGCCGTCAAACCCCAGGTCGCGGTGCTCGACGTCCGGCTGCCGGACGGCGAGGGGGTCAGCGTCTGCCGCGAGATCCGGGCGTCCCTTGATCCGCCGCCCGCCTGCCTGATGCTGACGTCCTATTCGGACGACGAGGCGTTGTTCGGCGCCATCATGGCGGGGGCGGCCGGGTACATGCTCAAGCAGGTCTCCGGCGGTGCGCTGGTCAAGGCCGTGCGCACGGTCGCCGCGGGCGGGTCGCTGCTCGACAGCACGCTGACGGCTTCGGTGATGAACCGCCTGCGTGGCGAGAGTGACGATCACCCGGACCCGCGGTACGAGCAGCTGAGCCCGCAGGAGCGGCGGGTGCTCGACCATATCGCCGACGGGCTGACCAACCGCCAGATCGCGGAAAAGCTGTACCTGGCGGAGAAGACCGTGAAGAACTACGTGTCGTCGCTGCTGCACAAACTCGGCTTCGAACGCCGCACGGCCGCCGCCGTCTACGCCTCGCAACGACGGAAGCCCTCCGCTTACTGAGGGGTGAGTCAACCGTGCCGTGAAGCCGCCACTCGCGTGCTTGAGCACGTAACTCGCGTGCTTGGAAGCGTAACTCGCGTGCTTGGAAGCGGAACTCGCGTGCGCGGTGCCGCGCCACCGGGCGTCATCTCGCCCGAGGGCGCACCCTTTGCCTTGCTCCGCTTAGAAGATCGTGAGCCCGTCGGCGAAACCGGGGTCCTGCCGCAGCACCTTGCGTAGTTCGTTGAGCGCCCGGTGCTGGGTGACGCGCACCGCGCCCGCGCTGGCCATGCCGAGCGCACCGGCGGTCTCCTCCGCGCTGAAACCGAGGATCACGCGTAACACCAGCACATCCCGCTGCTTCGGGGAAAGTACCTTGAACAACCGCGAAAGCCGACGGCCGCGATCCGCCTTCTCGACCTCTTCGAACGTCGGGTTCCACGGGCCGTTCTGTTCGGGTTCCGGGTCGGGCACCGGCGCCGACGGGTCGCGGGCGAGCGTGCGCCGCACGTCGGCGACCTTGTGCGCGGCGATGCCGAAGACGTAAGGCAGGAAGCTGGTGTCGTGGTAGCTGTAGCGCGGCAACGCGACGAGGACGGCCATGAGGACTTCCTGTGCGCAGTCGTCGGCGCTGGAGATGCCGCGTGTCGTCCCGCCCAGCTTGGCCACGCAGTACCGGAACACGATCGGCCGGAGAAGCGTCAGCAGGCTCCCGACGGCCCGCCGGTCGCCGGTGATGGCCGCGCGGATCAATTCGCCGTCCGGTTCTCCGGGCCGGGGCACGTACGGGGCACGCTTTCCCGCCGAGGACGTATCGGCGTTGTCCGTCGGGCGCACGGCTTCGGACACGGTCATCACGCCGGATGGGCCGTTCTCGGTGCGTACCTGTGCGTTCCCATCGTCCCCACCTCCTTGAAGCCCCCAGTCCCTGTTTGCCCTTCCGACGTTACGGAGCGCGTTCGCGGGTCACACCGGTACAGCAGCCCGGAGTAGTCGGGTCTTTAGGCCCTGGTGTGTCCCGGGTATGGACTTTCGCCAGATTGGTCTAGACAATTAACCCGCGCGCGGCAGAGCGCCGTGCTTGATCCGGAGGATTCGCGATGAGGCGTTCCAGATCCTTGGCTTTTCTAGCCGTTTTGGTGCTCACCTTCGCCGGGCTGCTGACCGGCGGGGGCACCGCGAGTGCGGCCAACCTGCTCCTCAATCCCGGCTTCGAGGCGGGCTCGACGTCCGGCTGGTCGTGTGCGGCGGGCGCGGCCGTGAGCACGCCGGTCCGCTCGGGCGGTTACGCCGTTTCGGTCACGCCCGGCTCGACGATCGGGAAATGCGCACAGACGGTATCCGTCCAGCCGAATACGACGTACGCCGTTTCGGCGTGGGTGAACGGGAACCCGGTGTACCTCGGGGTCACGGGCGGGCCGTCGACCTGGACCGCCGCGACCTCCTACACACAGCTTTCGCTGTCTTTCACGACGTCGGCGACCCAGACGACGGCGGAGTTGTACGTCCACGGCTGGTACGGCTCCGGCACCTTCTACGCGGACGACATCAGCCTCGACGGCCCGGGCGGCGGCACTCCGGGAGCGCCTCCGGCGCCGGGAAATCCGTCCGCGGGCACGGTGACGAACTCGTCGATCACGCTGTCGTGGGGAGCCTCGGCCGGGATGGTGACCGGGTACCGCGTGTATGAAGGCGGGAAGGTGGTCGCCACGGTGACCGGGACTTCGGCGACCGTTTCGGGACTGACGGCGTGTTCGTCGCACAGCTATTCGGTGGCCGCGTACAACAGCGCGGGCGAATCGCCGAAGACCACCGAGGCCGGGGCGACGACCAGCGGCTGCGTCGACACCGGGCTGCCGAAACACGCGCTGATCGGTTACCTGCACGCGAGTTTCGCCAACGGTTCCGGCTACACGCGGATGGCCGACGTCCCGGCGGCGTGGGACATCATCAACCTTTCCTTCGGCGAGCCGACCTCGGTGACCTCGGGTGACATCCGGTTCAACCGGTGCCCGGTGGCGGAATGCCCGACCGTGGAAAGCGACGCGGACTTCATCGCCGCGATCCGTGCGAAACAGGCTCTGGGCAAGAAGGTCCTGATCTCCATCGGTGGGCAGAACGGCCAGGTCCAGCTGACCACGACTGCGGCAAGGGACGCCTTCGTCAGTTCGGTTTCCGCGATCATCGACCGTTACGGGTTGAACGGGCTCGACATCGACTTCGAGGGGCACTCGCTGTACCTCAACTCCGGTGACAACGACTTCCGCAACCCGGCAACGCCGGTGATCGTCAACCTCATCGCGGCGCTGAAAACGCTGAAAGCCCGTTATGGTGCGGGATTCGTGCTGACGATGGCGCCAGAGACGTTCTTCGTGCAGACCGGGTACCAGTACTACGGCGGGCTCGGCGGCGCCGACAACCGGACGGGTTCGTATCTGCCGGTGATCCACGCGATGCGGGACGCGCTGACCGTGCTGCACGTCCAGGACTACAACTCCGGGCCGGTGATGGGCCTGGACAACCAGTACCACTTCATGGGTGGCGCGGAATTCCACATCGCGATGACCGACATGGTCAAGGCGGGGTTCACCGTGGCGTCGACCGGGTTCCGGTTCCCGGGGCTGCGTGAGGACCAGATCGCGTTCGGCCTCCCGGCCGCGGTCAGCGCGGGCAACGGGCACACCGCGCCCGCCGCGGTGCATTCGGCACTGAACTGCCTGGTGAAGAACTCCGGCTGCGGGTCGTATTCCCTGCGGGGCGGTGCTTCTCCGGCGCTGCGTGGGCTGATGACGTGGTCGATCAACTGGGACCGGTACTACGGCTGGGAATTCCAGAACAACCACGAACCGTTCCTGAACGCCCTTCCCTGATGTCTCGTGAGTGTTTTGGGTCGTTCTAACGACCCAAAACACTCACGACAACCCGACTCTCTCGGTACCGGCGCCCGCGATCGGCAGCTGGTCGGGGCGGGGAGGGGGGTTTAGGC
>NZ_JBFBBY010000115.1:0-24718 GCF_040682875.1 Amycolatopsis sp. NPDC051071
TAACTCGCGTGCTTGAACTTCGCACACGCGAGTTACGCCTTCAAGCACGCGAGTTACGCCTTCAAGCACGCAAGTTACGCCTTCAAGCACGCGTGTTACGGCTTTGGGCACAGGAGTGGCGGGGCGGTAATTCGGTCTTTTCGGGCTGAACCGGCTCCCACGATGTGGATCTTTGACCGATACCGACTTTGGTCGGTGGACTGATCACCGGTAGCTGCTTACATTCTCTCCATTACACCCAGTCAGGGGTCATTCATTCGGGCAACCGGGCGGATTCCAGTGACGGGGTGTCACGCCGTCAGCGCGTTGTCGGGGCGCGCTTGTAAGGGAGAGTTCGATGAGCAGATTCAACCGGGTGGTCACATGCTCGGTTCCGGTCGCGGTCGGCGCTTTGCTGCTGTCGACCGCGGTTTCCGGTGCCCAGCCGTCGGAAGAGGCGCGTACGCAGGCCGGTATCACCGCACTGCAGAGCATCAAGAAGAGCCTCACGCCCGCAGAGCTCAAGCAGTCGAGCCAGCTCGTCATCGAGAAGCGCCTCCGCGCCGACAAGGGCCTGGCAGGCAAGCTTCCCGAGTACCGGACCGGGCTCGGCGTGAGCAACGCCGGGACCGTCGCGGTGGACATCAAGGGTGCCGGACAGTCGCTTGTGGACGCCGTCAAGGCCGCCGGTGGCACCGTGCGCTACGCCTCACCCATCGGTGCGATCCGCGCCGACCTCCCGCTGGGTGCGGTCGACGCGATCGCCGTCCGCGGGGACGTCTCCGAGGTCAAGGCCGCTTCCCAGGCGATGACCTGGAACGAGCCCGCGCCGCAGGACCGCCGTCAGGCCGCGGCGGGCCAGGCCGTCGCCGCGCCGCAGGTCGCCGAGGGCGACAAGGCACACGGCAACGACACCGCGCGCACCAAGTACGGCGTGACCGGCGCGGGCCAGAAGGTCTGCGTGCTCTCGGACGGCGTCAAGTCGCTGCAGGCGTCCCAGACCGCCGGTGAACTCCCGGCCGTCGACGTCCTGCCCGGACAGGCGGGCAGCGGTGACGAGGGTACCGCGATGCTGGAGATCATCCACGACATGGCGCCCGGCGCCACCCTCGGTTTCGCGACCGCGTTCACCAGCGAGCAGAGCTTCGCCGACAACATCCGCGCACTGCGGACCACCGGCAAGTGCACGATCATCGTCGACGACGTCTCCTACTTCGACGAGTCGCCGTTCCAGGACGGTCCGGTCGCGCAGGCCGTCAACGACGTGACCGCCGCGGGCGTGCTCTACTTCTCCTCCGCGGGGAACTCGGGCAACCTGACCGACGGCACCAGCGGCTACTACGAAGGCGACTTCCGCGGCTCCGGCAGCAAGATCTCCGGGATCACCGGTACGCCGCACGACTTCGACCCGAGCGGCACCACCCAGCTGTACAACGCGCTTTCGCCCGGCTCGCTCGGCCGGTACGTCACCCTGTTCTGGTCCGACCCGGCAGGCAAGGCCACCAGCGACTACGACCTGTTCATCCTGAACTCGTCCGGTTCGGTCGTCGCCTCCAGCGAGGGTTCGCAGAACGGCACGCAGAACCCGTACGAGATCGCCCAGGTCCCGGCCACCGGCTCGGGCTACAAGGTCGCCGTCGTCAAGTACAGCGGCTCCGACCGGTTCATCGCGCTCAACGTGATCCGCGGCCGCTTCGTCGCCTCGGGTTCGCTGAAAGCCTTCAGCACCAACGGTGTCACCTCCGGCCACTCGGCGGCGGTCAACGCCTTCAGTGTCGCGGCGGCCCCCGCCGCCGGTGCTTTCGGCCGTGCGCTCGAGACCGGTGACCCGGCGAACCCGGCAGGCCCGTTCCCCGGCCTGTTCACCGCGACGAGCAAATGGGAGCGGTTCACTTCGGACGGTCGCCGCAAGCAGTTTTACAACCCGGACGGTTCGCTGATCACCCCGGGCAACGTGTCTTCGACCGGCGGTGCGATCCGGAACAAGCCGGACATCACCGCGGCCGACGGCGTGGCCACCTCGGTGACCGGCTTCCAGCCGTTCTTCGGGACCTCGGCCGCGGCGCCGAGCGCGGCCGCCATCGCCGCCCTGCTGCTGCAGGGCAAACCAGGTGCGACCCCGGCGCAGATCCGCACCGCGCTGACGTCGACCGCGATCGACCTCGGCGCCCCTGGCTACGACCCGGTCACCGGGGCGGGCGTGATCATGACCGACCCGGCGCTGGCCGCGCTGGGCGTCGCCCCGAAGAAGTAGCACTCTTCACCAGCAACGAAAAGCGGCCCGGTGCGTACGCGCACCGGGCCGCTTCTCGCGCTCAGCGGGTCAGGACTTGACGCAGGACAGGCCGTTCGGGCCCGAGATGGTCAGGAAGCCGTACTGCTTGATCTTGGCGGCGTAGGCGCCACCGCACAGCCTGCCGGCGGTCGAAGCCGAGTCACCGTTGTCGAAACCGACGGCGCGCTTGGCCTGGTCGTAGCTCGGGGTGCGGCTGTCGACGACGTTGAAGACGCTGCGTGAGCCAAGGAAAGCCGTGGTGAACGCCGGGGTGTAGCTACCGGTGGAACCGGAGACCGGGGAACCGTTGAAGCCGGCACCGGTCAGCGGGTTGACGGTGAAACCGGCGCGCTTGTCCGCGGTCACCGCGTTGCCCTGCGCGATCCACTGCGCGATGGAGAACGGCGCGATCGCGCGGGAGCGGTCGGCGGCGAGGATCGAGTTGCCGTCGTGCTCCTGGAAACGCTTGATGGTGACCGGCTTGGTGGTCGGGTCGAAGCCGAGGACGGTGCCGGTGAAGAAGCTCAGCGTGCCGGAACCGGTCTGCGGCAGGTAGACGGCGATGGCGGCGTTGGCGCCACCGACCTGGTTCCAGTTGGTGATGGAACCGTCGTAGATGCCACGCAGCTGCGCCAGCGTCAGGGACAGGCCCGCGCCCGAACCGGTGGCCGAGGAAGCCCAGGTGACACCATCGGTGGCGAAGGCGAAGAACTCGAAGGTCGACGGGTCGGACGAGCTACGGGCCGAGGACGACCGAGCGATGTCGATCTTGCCGTCGAGTGCCTCGGCCGAAGCCTTCAGCGCCGCTTTGCCCTGCGAGGAGCCGTTCGGGGCCGGGTTGCTCGCGCTGTAGACGACCTGGTCGGCGAACGGGTCGGCCGGGACGGTGAACGTCTGGGTGCCGGAAAGCAGCGGCGGCACGTTGACGTAGTTGTCGGGGTCGGTGTTCCAGGACGCCTTGGACGCCGCGGTGTTCGCGTCGGCGAGGATCGCGCCGGTGATGTCGGCGGTGGTGTCCGAGCCGGCCGCGGCGATGACCTCTTCGAGGCCGTTGGCCGGGGCGACGGCGGAAGCGGTGCCGGTCAGGGTGAGGCAGGCACACGCGGCGATCGCGGTAGCGCCGAGAAACCGAGTAGTACGAGCACGCATCTTGTTTGCACTCTTTCTCTAGTCCCCAAGTCGTCACGGGACTCCGTGACTTGCCACCAATACTCGCTCCGCAACACTGTCCGGCGACGCTGCTTCGAGTTCCCGCCCGACGTCTTGGTGGTTAATCTCCGGGGAACGCACTTTCCGTGATCGGCCGTCACGGAAAACGATTCGGTGCATGTCCGGCGGAATCGCGGCGGTATTTCCGGCGCCAATCGGCTATCGTCTCGATCCCTTCGCCGACCGCCGCCTCGGTGGTGGCCGACCGGAACCGGTCCAGTCCGCGCTGCGCTTCGATACGCCGTCCGTACGCATGACTGGCGATCGCGACGACCCGGTCGCCGGACCGCAGCCGCCACCGCCAGCGGCCTCCGCTGAGATGACTGAAATCGCTGGTCAGCTCGGCTATATGGGCGTGGAGCCAGGTGATCGCGGCGAGGCATTCCCCGGCGCGGGGGAAGTCTGCGGGTGCGGAGCCGAGCGACACGTTGTTGCCGCCGAGCAGCCGCCACCGGATGGTCTTTTCGCCGGTCTGGATCAGCTGGAAGCGTGGATTCTTCTTCATTGTTCACCGCTCCCGGCGACGAGGTGAACGGTGTGAATTCCCACTGGGCACGCTTGGGGAATCGCCGCGATGCGGTGAAGGAGTTACCGGTTTTCATGAAGGCGCGACGGCCGCCGGGTGAACGTTTTCCCCAGACGGGGGCGCGCTAGCCTGAACGGACGCGGGTAATCGGAAAACCATCACCGAGCCGGATCGGTCCGGCACGGTCAGCGAGGAGGATCGATGGGCAACGGCAAGACCGCGGTCGTCACCGGGGCGGGTTCCGGCCTTGGCAGGGAGATCGCCAGGGCGTTACTCGGCGCGGGCTACCGGGTCGTGCTCGCCGGCCGCCGCGCGGACGCGCTGGCCGAGACCGCGGACGGGGACGCGAAAGCGCTTCCCGTGCCCACCGACGTCGCCGATCCCGAGTCCGTCGCCGCCCTTTTCGACGCGGTCCGCGCCGAATGGGGACGGCTGGATCTCCTGGTGAACAACGCGGGGGTTTCGGTGGGCGGGACTGTCGACGAACTGTCCTTCGCGGACTGGAAACGCGTCGTAGACACCAACCTCACCGGAATGTTCCTGTGCGCGCAGCAGGCCGTGCGGCTGATGAAGGCGCAGGACCCGCGTGGCGGCCGGATCGTGAACAACGGCTCGATTTCCGCGTACGCCCCACGCCCGGCGAGCGTCGCCTACACCGCGACGAAACACGCGGTCACCGGGCTGACGAAGTCGATCTCCCTCGACGGCCGGGCCTGGAATGTCGCTTGTGGACAGATCGACATCGGCAACGCCGCCACCGAGATGACACTGCGGATGGCCGACGGCGTCCCGCAGGCCGACGGCAGCGTCAAGGCCGAACCGACCTTCGACGCCCGGCACGTCGCGGACGCCGTGCTCTACATGGCCGGGCTGCCGCTGGACGCGAACGTCGGATTCCTGACCGTCACGGCGACCACGATGCCGTACATCGGGCGGGGCTGACGCTTTGCGCGATTCGAAGCTGCGCGGCGATCGGTTGGTCTCGGGCTTGTCTATGAAGGAATTGGGACACTCAACGTCCCAATTCCTTCATAGACGCGGACAGCATCTACCCGCCGGTAAGTGTCCATTATGGACGCTCAGAGCACCGTCGGCTCCGACGACCGGTCCAGCTCCACGCGCGAATACCCCTTCGCCAGGCGCAAGGAAGGGGGCCTTCCTGTACTTGCCGCGCCCTTCAGCTCACGGGATCACCTTCGCCTTCCGGAACTCGTCGAACAGCCGGAAGAACATCGCCGAAGTCTCGGCGTACTCGTGGAAACCCGCCCGGCGGGCCTTCGAGCCGTCCGCGAACATGTCGTAATCCCAGCTGAACACGAAGTCGGCGAAGCCCCACGAAGTCGAGACGGCGCTGTAGGGCGCCTCCAGGCCGTATTTGGTGGCAAGGGAGTCCCAGAGTTCTTCCTTGTCCGCCATGACGACGTCCAAGGACATCGGCAGCGGCGGCGCCACCTCCAGCTCGAAATAGCGCGCGATCCGAGGCCAGAGTTCGCTCCACCGGAACAAGTCGCCGTTCGCGATGTTGTACGCCTCGTTCATCGAGTCGCTGGCCCACGTCGTGGCCTTCGCCAGCAGCCCGGCGTCGGTCATCTCCAGCAGGCTGTCGTACGCGCCGGGTTTGCCGGGGAAGCGCAGTGGCAGGCCGAGTTCCTTCGAGATCGACGCGTAGACGGCGATGGCCAGCGCGAGGTTCATCGGGTTGCCCAGTGCCGTCCCGCCGACCACCGACGGCCGGATCGCCGACCAGGTCCAGGACTTTCCCGCCTGACGCCGTTCCAGGAATTGCTGCTGGTCCACAGTGAACTCGGGTGGCATATGACCCGCGTCGGTTTCGCGAGCCGGGGTCTTGAACGGGCCGAGGTGGGCGCCGTAGACCTTGTAGCCCTGCATGAGGCTGATGTGGCGGAGGCCGGGCGCGGCGGGCTCGATCGCGTCGACGAGGCTGGTCAGCATCGCCAGGTTCGGCGGGACCAGCTCGGCCCAGGTCGGTTTGTCGACATAGGCCACGTAGAAGACGTGGGTGACGTCGTCCAGGCCGCTCAGTTTCTCGCGGGTGTCGTCCGCGTCGAGCAGGTCGACGGCGATCTGGCCGGGGCCGCCACGCCGCGAGAGCCCGATGACGCGCCAGCCGGGCTGGGTCTCCAGGTGGGCGCTCAGGTTCTTGCCGACGACCCCGTTGGCGCCCGCGACCAGGGCGACCTTGCGTTCTTCGTTCATGTCGCCAAGCCTGAACTTGTCTCACGGATAAGTCCAAGGCATAGATATCACCACTCCTATAAACTGCGTGCATGACCAGCTTGCGGCAGCTCGAATACCTGGTGACCGTCGTCGACACCGGTTCCTTCACCCGGGCCGCGGAGTTGCTGCACGTGACGCAGCCCGCGTTGTCGCATCAGGTGCGCGCGCTGGAGAAGGGTGTCGGCGGCCCGCTGCTGGAACGGCTGCCGCGCACTGTCCGGCTGACGCCGATGGGACGCGCCATGCTGCCGCACGCCCGCGCGGCCCTCGCCGACGCCGAACGCGCGCGGTGCGCGGCCCGGCAGGCGTCCGGGCTGGAAGCGGGGGAGTTGCGGATCGCGACGGTCTACTCGGTCGGGCTGGGTGTCCTGCCCGCCGCGTTGCGGGTGTGGCGCAGGGAACGGCCGAACGTCGACGTCCGGCTGGTCGAGTTCCGGCACGCGGACGAACTGCGGGACGCGATGGCGGTGGGCGAGGCGGACGTCGCGGTCGGCCCGGTCCCGGCGGGCTGGGAGGGACCGGTGCGGGAACTCGGTACCGAGGAGTTCGTCGTCGTCCTGCCGATCGACGGGCCGCGTGAGGACGACGGCACCGGAACCGTCGACCTCGCGACCCTCGCCGGCTGCGCGTGGGTGCACTACGCGCCGGGCAACGGCCTGGCGGACCTCGTCGACCAGGCCTGCGCCGCGGCGGGATTCCAGCCGAGGGCGGCCGTCCGGACCGAGCAGACCGCGGCCGCGCCGGTGCTCGCGGCGGCGGGACTCGGGCCGGCGCTGGTCCCGGCCAACGTCCTGCCCGAGGGTTTCGCAGGCCGCGTCCTGCGGCCCGAACCGGCGATCCGGCGCGTGCTGGCCGCCTACTGCCGGAGCACGCCCGACCCGCTGACCTCGGCGTTCATCGACGTCGTCGCGGGAAAGTGCACGCTCGGGCTACCGCACGGAAACCGCTGACAGGTCCACGCTCCCGAACGTCGTGGCCTTCACGTCGCCGACCCGCTCCGCCCAGACGGCGTGCCCGTGCCCGGACCACAGCGGAGCGACCGGGAGGTCCCGCAGCAACTGGTTCTCCACCAGGCGGTAGATCTCGCCGCTGTCGGCGGCTTCGGTCTCCTCCGCCGATTTCAGCAGGTCGGCGAATCCGTCGCTCTGGTAGCCGGTGGCCTTCACGATCTCGGCCAGCACTTCCTGCGGGCTCGGCGTCATCAGGTTCAGGTCGATCGCGAAGGGGCCCGTGCCGGGCTCGGCCGCGAGCGGGACGCCCACGGCCGCACTCGCCTGCTCGGCCAGCGGCCGCAGCCAGTTCGCCGGTGACTGTCCGAAGTGGACGGGGGAGGCCGGGAACTCCGCCTGGCTCAGCAGGGATTTCCCCGCTCCGGCGTCGAAGGTGCAGGGACGGCAGGTGCTGCTGCGTTCCCCGGGTGCGACGGCGGGCGGCAGCAGTGACTTCGCCGGATCCGCCTGCTTGGCCAGTGCCCCGGCCTCCAGTGCGGCGCGGTCGACGCCGAGCGCGAAACCGTGCCGGACGGTGGCGTCGGAGAAAGGCGGGGCGGTCAGGGGAAAGCCGAGGTAGGCGACGCCGGGCAGGGCCCACATCACGTGCCGTTGCGCGAAATCGGCGTGCATGGCCTCGTGGCGATCGCCGGGGACCACCGTGGACAGATCGAGTTTCCCGGCCTTGACCTCGTCGTACTGCGCGGCCGCGTCCCCGGTTTTGAACTGGATCTCACGCGCCTTGCCCGGCGCCGCGGTGACCCGGACCAGCTTGCCGCCCGAGGGCTGCCATGCCCCGTCCAGCCGGAACGGTCCATTGCCGACCGGGTTGAGCGCGAACCCCGCCCAGTCGCGTGACTTCAGCGCGGACGCGGGCAGCGGCACCAGTGCGGGGGACGACAGCAGCGCCGGGACCTGCCCGGACGGCCGGTCGAGGACGATCCGGACGGTCAGCGGATCCGGGGCGGTGATCTCCTTGGCCCGCAAGAGGTCCTTGACCACCCGCGACGCCTGCCAGTTCTCCCCGCCGATCGCCGCCCAGGTGTCTACATAGGACTGAGCGGTGACCGGGGTGCCGTCGTGGAACTTCCCGCCGTCCTTGAGTTTGACCGTCCACGTCGTCCGATCGGTGCTGGTGACCGATTCCGCCGCCCGTGGCGTCATTTTTCCCGTCGCGGGGTCGTAGTCGCCCAGCGGTGTCCACAACGCACCGGTGAGCAGCCGTCCGGATTGGTCGCGGACGTCGGCGGGCAGCAACGTCGCCGGGGTGGCCATGCCGACCCGGAGGACGTCCGGTGCGGGCGATTCGCCGGATTCCGTGCAGCCCGCCACGACCAGGGCGGCGGCGAGGAGCGGGGCCAGAAGACGCAAGCGCATGGTCATGTCTTAGCAGTCCGGACCGACCAACGGCGGTTGTGCCGGGCGAAGCGGGGGCCATAGGGTGCGGAGACCAGCCTGGGAGGTTTCTGTGCGAGGAAACTGGTTGCTCCGTTCGACACTGGCGATCGCCACGGTCACCGCGACCTTGATCGCCACCGGCTTGCCCGCCGCCGCCTGCGGTGAAGAGGACAAACCGGCGAGTGAGAAGGTCCGCGTCTCCGGTGAGCCCGGCGCGGTGAAGAACGTCAAGGCCGTCGGCAACCTGCCCGACGCGCAAGGCGCCATCGCCATGGGCTTCCTGCAGTACGGCCACCGCGACGTCATGGCGGTTTCCGGCGAGTTCGGACTGAAGGTCTACGACCTCACGAAGAACCCCGCCGCGCCGAAGCTGATCGGCGAGGTCAGCCTGCCCGGCCTGTGGGAGACCGAGGACACCGAGGTCGACGCGAAGCGCAAGCTCGTGTTCCTCGCGCGGGACCCGCGGGCCTACGGCGGCACCACGCAGACCGGCGAGTCCGGTATTTACATCGTCGACCTGAAGAACCCGGACAAACCGGCCATCTTGAGCTACACCAAGGTGCCTGCCGGGCATACGACCAGTTGCGTCGACGACTGCAAATACCTGTGGACCGGCGGTCCGGCGAAGGCCGCGAACCAGCCGGCGGAGTGGGGTGGCCGCCCGATCTGGGTGACCGACATCCGCGATCCGCGCAACCCCAAGACGTTCCCGAACCCGATCGAACTCGCGCGCAACGACGGCAAGACCGACTACGTGCACGACGTCCAGGTCGACGACGAGGGCGTGGCGTGGGTTTCCGGCCGCGGTGGCGTCCGCGGCTACTGGACCAGCGGCTATCACCGCGATCCGGTACAGGGCAAGGTCCGCCGCGCGACCGCGTTCGAGCCGATCCCCTACGCCGGTGGCGGGATCGAGGAGACGGCGGCGCCGTCGAAGTTCATGCACAACAGCTTCCATCCGGCCGGGCACCGGTCGGCCGACGGCGCGGACTCGAACCGCTGGCACGGCCGCGATCTCGTCTACGCCACCGAGGAGAGCTTCCTCGACGGCTGCGCTGGTGATGGCGTGCTGACGATCTCCTCACTGCAGGGCTCCTACAGCGGCGAAGGCTGGCGCTCGACGCCGGAGAAGCCGTTCCGGCTCAAGTCCGTCGGCACGTGGAGCGTCGCAGGCCAGGAAGGCAGCGACACGACGACGGGTGACTGTTCCGCGCACTACTTCGACGTCCGCGGCAAGGTCCTCGTGCAGTCGTTCTACACGCAGGGCACCCGGTTCCTCGACGTCAGCGACCCGACCGACCCGAAGCAGATCGCCTACTTCCGGCCAGCCGACGCCGCCGCGTGGGCGCCCTACTGGCACAAGGGTTACGTCTATGTCGCCGACAACACTCGCGGAATCGACATCCTGAAGCTCACCGCCTGAGAGAAGATGTCCCCATGCGCACTGTGGGGAAGATGTTGGGGAGCACGGCCGCGGTCGTCTTGATCGCGGCCTGTGCTCCCGCACCGCCACCGCCCAAGGAACCGGTCGTGTCCACCGATCCGGCGGCGGTCGCCGAGGACTTCCCGGAGGTTGGCGAGATCGTCGAGGCGTCCTGGGTCGAGGAGAGGCAGGGCGAGTCCGAGGGCAGGATCGAGGCGCCAGGGCCGTCCGTCTTCCGGCTGTCCGCGGTGGTGAAGCTGCGTCCCGAAGCCGTGTCGAAGGTGATGACCGGCAAGAACTGCCACGCCGGTGCTCCGGTCGCACCGGAACCGCTGAAGGCGCTCCTGCCCGCCGATGTTTCGTGGCTCTCCTGTGAGCTGCCCATGACCACCAAGTCACGGACCGCGTTCGTGTCCCCCGGTTTCGAGCAGGCCTTCCTGACGTCCTCGACGATGTAGCGAAGCCGTGCGGAACCGGTGATCTTCGGTCACCGTGGCCGCATGCCCCGTTTCTAGCTTGGCGTCATGACCTTGCTCGAACGGGCACCCGCTCCCGCCCTTGAGAAGACCCCGCGGCGGAGCATCACCGTCTTGTTCGCGGTCGCCGCCGTTCTCGCGGGGTACACCGGGTTCCGGCTGCCGGGGGAGTGGGTGGCGACCCTTCAAGCGGTGTCCCTGACCGACGGGTTTCACCGCCGCTTCCTCGTCGGGACCCTGCTTTCGCCGTTCGGGCACGACTACCTGCTCTTCGCGGTCGCGAGCTTCACCGTCCTCGGTGGACTGCTGACCGCCGTGACGATCGCGTTCTTCCGTAGTCACACGGAAAGCAGACGACTGGTGATCGTCGGCTGGCTTCTGATCCCGGCCGGCGGCTACCTCTTCCACGAAGTCGGCTACTTCGACCAGGTGCTGTATCTCCTGCTGTTCGGCGCTTTGTGGGCGCTGCACCGGAATCGGCCGGTGCTCGCGAGCGCGGTGATGGCGCTTTCGGTGACGGCGCACGAGATCGCGCTGCTCACCGTGCTGCCGGTGTTCGGTTTCGTCGCGCTCCGGAAGTTCCCGTTCCGGCGTGCCTGCGTGCTTCTCGCCCCACCCGCGCTGCTCGGGCTGCTGATCCTCGCGCTGCCACCCGCCGCGCCCGGGGCCGTCGAAAAGCTCCGGCTGTCACTGGCAGGAGCGGACTTCGTCTACCGCGCCGACGCGCTGACCCTGTTCGAACGCACGCAAGCGCAGAGCTGGCAGCTGTACTCGATCACCGATGTGCTGCTGTACCTGGTGCCGATCGCGATCGTGGTGGCCACCGGATTCCTGTTCCTGCACCGGCCGTCCCTCGCCGCCGCCCTGCCGATCGCCGCGATCGTCGCACCGGTGCTGCTCGCGTTCGGCGGCTGGGACGACGCCCGCTGGGGGTTCCTGCTGGTGAGCAACTTCGCCATCGTGCTGTGGCTTCGGCTGGGGAACCGGGAACTCGAACTGTCCCGGCTGGCCGTGCTGACCGCCGTGTTCCTGATCCTCACGCACGTCCCGATGCCGTACTTCGACGGCTACGCGCCGCGTGGGCTCACTCTCGTGACTCCTGTGGAAGAGTTACGGTGAAAACGGCGCCGCGGTCATTGTGGACGTCCAGGGAACCGCCATGGATCAGCACGTTCTCGCGGGCGATCGCCAGGCCCAGCCCGCTGCCTTCGGTCGCCTGCCGCGCGTGATCGCCCCGGACGAACCGGTCGAACAGGATCGGCAGCAGCTCCTCGGGAACGCCCGGCCCGGAGTCGGTCACCCGGATTTTCACGACGTCGACCTCGCCCTCCAACGTCACCGTGACCGGGGTACGGCCGTGCCGGACGGCGTTGACCAGCAGGTTGCTCACGATGGTGTGGACGCGGCGTGGATCGGCGATGACGGTCGTGTCGCCGGTGCTCCTGACTTCGACGGGCGTCTCGGGCACGCTGACCTCGATCGCGTCCTCGACCAGCCCGGGCAGATCGACCGGCTCCGGACGGAAGTCGGCGGAACCCGCGTCGAACCGCGAGATCTCCATCAAATCCTCGACGAGTTTCGCCAGGCGCCGGGCCTGGGTGCCGAGCAGTTCGGTCGCGCGGGTCCGGATTTCGGGGGCGGCGCTGTCGAGGTTGTCGACCGTGGCGACCATCGACGCGAGCGGCGTCCGCAGATCATGGGCGACGTCGGCGACGAACCGTTTCTGCTGACGGTCTTTGGCCCGCAGGTCCTCGATGGACTCGCTGACCCGCCGCGCCATCGTGTTGAACGACGTGGCGAGGTCGGCGAGTTCGTCCCGGCCCTTCACCGGGACACGCACGTCGAAGGCGCCCTCGCCCAGGTCACGGGCGGCGGAGGCGACGCGGCGCACCGGCCGCTGGATGTTCCAGGCGGCGAACACGGCCGCGACGATGCCGAGCGCGGTCACCCCGAGCGCGATGTACACCAGCTTCTTCCGCTGCTCGGCCAGATCGAGGTCCAGCGGGGTGAGATCGAAGAACTGCACCATCCAGTAGTCGACGAAGTTCCCGCTGACCACGAGAAGCCGCCTGCCGGACTGCGGGTCCACGGTGATCGCCGTGAGCAGGTCCACCGTCTTGGACGTGCGGACCAGCACCTGATCCTTGAGCGACGTCACGATTCCCAGCGGGTTGCCGACGCGCACCGGCACGGGCCGCGCCCGGGCCCAGAGGTCGGTCGAGGCGGAGTTCACCAGCTCGGGTGAGCCGTCGGGCCGCCTGGTGAACAGCGCCCATTCCGGCGTCACGGTGGCAATCGCCAAGGAGAGCTCGAGCGGCGTGGTTCGGTTGTCCATCGTTGCTTCGAGCCCTCGCCACGTCTGTTCGAACATGCTCCCGAAGGCGGCCTGCGCACTGTAGACGAAGCTGTCGACAGCTTCGTCTTCCTGCAGTTTCGACGCACCGAAGGCCATCACCGCGGCTGCCGTCGTCGTCACCAGGACAACCGCCGCCGTCACCTTGGTGCGGAGCCCGAAGGACGGCCGCCTCACTGGTCCACCAGCCGGTAGCCGAGTCCACGCACCGTCTTCAGCACCACGGGGTTCGCGGGATCGTCTTCGATCTTGGCCCGCAGCCGCGCGACCGCCGCGTCGACGATCCGCGAGTCGCCGACGTAGCCGTAGTCCCAGACCCGTTTCAGCAGCGTCTGTCTGCTCAGCACCTGGTTCGGATGTTCGGCGAACTCGACGAGCAGGCGGATCTCGGTCGCGGTGAGCGCCAGTTCGACGCCGTCACGGGTCACGCTCATCGCGCCGGCGTCGATCTCCAGCCGTCCCAGCCGCAGCTGTCCGGCCGAAGGCCCGGGAGCGGTGACGGCGCGACGGCTGATCGCCTTGATCCGCGCGTCGATCACCCGCGGTTCGGCGGGTTTGACCACGTAGTCGTCGGCACCGCATTCCAGCCCGGCGACGACGTCGATCGGGTCGCCACGCGCGGTCAGCAGCACCAGCGGCAAGCGGCTTCGCGCGCGGATCCGGCGGCAGACCTCGAAGCCGTCCATTCCGGGCAGCATGACGTCGAGCAGCACGAAGTCGAGTTCGAGCCGGTCGGTGAACAGCATGTCCAGCGCGCGCTCGCCGGTCGGCGCGACGACGACGTCGTGCCCGAGCGCCTTCAACGCCAGTGTGAGCGCTTCGGCCAGGGCTGCGTCGTCTTCGACGAGCAGGATGCGCGGCATGGGTCTCCCAAGATCGAACTGCTCACCGATCGTAAGGGCGCTCTGTCGCACTCACCGTGAGTCGTCGCGGAACCGTCGTGGAGTCGTGCGGTCTCGTCACACAGTCAGTTCTTGATCTCGGGGTTCCAGGCGGTCAGCGTGAGCTTGCCCGTGGTGCCGAGGTCGGTGTCGACCACGATCCGCTGCTCCGGGTCACCCGCCGCCGCCGCGACGGTCACATACGCACCCGCCTCCGGCGAACCCACGGTGACGGTGTTCGACCACGAGACGACCGAAAGCAGGGTGCCGCCGGGCTGGATCGTCTGCGGCGCCACGCCGGGATCGATCGCCATATACGACCCCCCGTGTTCGACCCGCACGGCCATCGGCTTCTGGTCCTTGTCCAGCAAACGGACTTCGGGATAGCCGGTAAGCGTGCGTGGTGCCGTTCCGCAGTTGGTGAGGGTGAGCACGATCGCCCGGTGGCCGAGCGCGGCCTCGACCGGGCCCGACTTCACCGTGACACCGGTGCCGAGACAACCCGCCGGTTCGACGGTCCCCGGTACCGGTGTGTGCACCGCCGGCGGGGCAGGCGGTGGCGGGGGCGAACTGCACCCCGCCACCGCCAACGCCGTCCCTGCCACTACGAAGATCGCTTTCCCCAGCACGGCTGAACCGTACTAGAGCGTTTCTGAGCCCTAGTCATCGAGATCAGGCGAGCAGCTCCTGCAGTTCCGCGACCACCGTGGTGAGTTCCGCGGCGAACAACGTCATCTCGTGCTCGACGTGCTTCGGCGTGGACAGGTAGATGTTCAGCCGGTCCGGCAGCAGCACGTACGCGATCCCGATGCACTGCGGGCTGGTCGACCCGAACCCGAAGTACTGGATGTTCACCGACGGCGCCGAGCTGGTGCTCAGGTAGTCGTCGCGCATCTTCAGCCAGCCCGGTGACGAGTAGAGCGCCGGGGAGTTCTCGACGCCGCGCCGCTTCTGGATCAGCTGCAGCTCCCATAGATGCTGCTCCGGCGCGTCGCCTGCCTGGCATTCTTTCGCCCGCGTGACGTGCTTCGCGGCCGCCGCGCGGAAGGCCGCCTGACGCGTCTGCCGGTCGGCCTCCGGATCGTCCATCACCTTGACGAACCACAGCACCTCGGGCGTCACCACACGCATCGCTTCGGTGCGCCCGTTCCGGTACTGGCGCGTCGCGATCGACTCGTACGTCGCGCCCGTCAGCCCCTTCGCGCGCTTGTGCGCGAGCTGATACGCCATCTGCGCGAAGCCGTCGGGGGACATCCCCAGCTCCTTCGCCCGCTTCGCGCCGAAGTCGGTAAAGGACACCGTCTTCGTAGCGGTCGCGGCGGCGTACGCGGCGAAGGACGCCGCAGCGGCACGGGCGTCTTCGCGGAGCGCGTCACCGAGGACGAACTCGATGACCTCGGAAGCCGGGACGCCGTCGGCGGGCGGCCGCTCCAGCCGCGAACCGCTGAGCAGCGCGTCGGTGAACCCGAGGATCGTGGTGCCGTCGAGTTCACAGTGCTCGACGTTGATCCCCGCCGTGCCGTCCTCGAACACGATCACCGAGAGGGCCTTGTCGAACCAGCGGTTGCCGCTGTCACCGTGCAACAGCTTGTCGCACGCCTCCTGCGTGTCCGACGGCGTGAAGTCCTCCAGGCACAGGCAGAACAACGCGGACTCGATGTCGTCGAGCGCGGCCGCGTTGCCCGCGGTGAGCAGCGCCTCGCGCGTCGCCGCCCACTCGGCCCTGGCCTTGGTGGTGAAATGGCCGGCCGCGGTCTCCGGATCCTCGACGAAGTTCCCGGCCTTCACGATCGCCTGCAGCCCCGCCACCAGCTGTTCGGGGGAGTACGGCCGCCCGTCCGGCGCGATGACGTCCATCCGGAACGGAGTGTCGCGGTGGAAGACCACGACGTGCCGCGCCCTCGACGGACCCGGCCGGTCCTCGCTGTACGGCGTGCTCAAGGTGTCCTGTGCGGCGCCAGGGATCCGCGTCGCGGAGAACAGGAACTTGTGCTGCACCATCGACTGCGGCTGCCCGCGCAGCACGACCGGCGGCACCAGCTCCTCGTCGAGCTTCAGCTTGTAGTCCACCGCAGACGCGGCGAGTTCGGCCGCGCGCTCCAGCTGTCCCAGCGGGGATTCGGAGAACAGGAAGAAGAAGTTCGCGTTGAGCGCGATCCGGTCGCGGCGGCCGAGGTAGCGGTACGGCCAGAAGGTGTCGAGCCAGCTATGCACCCCTTCGCTGCTGTCGTAGGCCTCGAGCGCGCTCTGGAGTTCGTGTGCCGGACTCCCCGGAGCCAGGAAATCCGTGACGGCACCTTCGGTTTCCGCGAGTTCGCCGGGAGTGAGCAGCGGCGAGCACCACTCGAGGAACCGGCGGCAGGTGTCCTCCAGGCTGGGGACGGGGACCCGCGGCAGGACCTCCTCGTTGCCGAAGGTGCGGGTGGACAGTTCCGGACTGCTCACGATCATCCTTGATCTCGAAGGGGCAGGGCGTTCAGCGCGGAGGCGAGCCCGCCGGCCGCGCCGTTCGGGCGGGAGACGAACAGCCGCGCGTACAGCCGGCCGTCGGACTCCAGCCCGCGCGGGTCGACACCCGCGACGGAAAGGTTGTCCAGGATCTGCGTTTGTTCCTCTTCCGAAGCGAACTTCCGCTGCCGGAAGACCCCGTCGACCTCGGCCGTTTCGTACGTCAGGTCGGTGAGACTCTCGGCGACCGGTTCGTAGGAGAACATGCGCAGGACAAAATGCGCCATCCAAGGCTGGTTTTCCCGCGCTATCCGCACGAGGGTTTTCTCCGTGACGTAGCCGACGCAGCCGGTCGAGATGACGATGTCGACGTCGGCCAGCAGTGCGCGCTGCTCCTCCGTCGGGTCCTCGTTCTCCAGATCCGCGTGGATCGCGTCGTCGATGAGACCCGCGGCGAGTGCGTAGTCCAACGCGGGTTCGGAGGTGTCGAGGCCGAGGAAGCGGACATCGTTTTCGACGGAGAGCCTCTCGACCATCCTCCGGTCGTGCGTGATCAGTTCGTCCCTGGTCAGGGACTCGGCGGTCGCGTAATGGTCGTACAACCGCTCCATCGAGGTGTCACATCGGTACAGCGTCGCGTTGACGCCGTAGGAACAGCCGAGGTCCAGCACCGTCGGGACCTTGACGTCCTGCTCGGTGCGGTACTCGTCGATCAGCTTCGCGAAATAGGCCTTGGCCTGCTGGGGGATGTCGTAATCCAGCCTGCGCAAGGTGCCGAAGAAGGCACGCGGATCGGGCTCGGTGTAGATGTGATCGAAGGAGATCTTACCGGTCGAATCCAAGGGCACGGGCCGGGCTCCTGACTTAGTCGAGCAGCTGATCGCCCCGGATCGCCGCCGAGGCGACGTGTTCGGGCAGGACCCGGCCGAACAGCTGTCGAGTCCGCTCCGGACTGCCGATGACCCCAGGACGCTCGCTGTAGGCGAAGATCGCGGAATGGCGTGCTGTTGCGCCTTGAACACTACTCACGCGGTGCAGGGCAAAGCGTCCGCGAAACAGCTGAAGATCGCCAGGACGCAGAGTGAGGCGTCTGATCAGGTGATCGCCTTCGCCCGCCAGGACCAACCGGACGTCGTCGAAGTTCTCCGCGTTCGCCGACCGGATGTTCGGGCAGTATTCGAAGACACCGCCGTCGGCCGCCTCCCGCGTGAGCATGCTGACGGTGAACTCGTTGGTGTCGAAATGCCACGGATGCGAGCGGCCCGGTTCGATCACGTTGAGCACCAGGCCGGACAGTGGATCGGCGAGTTCGTGCAGTTCGGGAAGCTCGAAGCAGTCGGCGACGAACCGCTGGAACTCCTGGCTCGAATACAGCTGCTGGATGATCGCGGTCGCCGGGATCCGGTCGCGTGCCACGAAGGCGTTGCCGCGTTCCATGATCGTGCGGCCGGGGTGGCCTTCCGGGAGCGGAGCGTCGATGGCGGTGTTGTAGGCGTTGACGCGTTCGATCTTCTCGTACGCCTCCGGAGCGATCTTCGCGCCTTCGTGGCGAAGGACGTCACGTAACTCCGGGCGGATGAAGTCGGCCAGCACGCTGCAGCCCGTTTCCCGCAGTTCGGCACGGGTCCGGGAGACGATTTCGCGCCAGGCGGCGCTTCCCAGTTCGGACAACGGATACCGGGCGGTGTCGGCCACCTGGACTGCGCTCGCGGTCATCGTCGTCCTCTCGGTGCCCCGGAAGTGATTCTCGGGTTTAGCACAGAAAATACCCGGGGTCCCCGCGCCTTGTGAGCGGTGCCACACGCAAAGTGAGGACCCCCTTACCCGCGCTGTACGCCGGCAAGAGGGCCCTCGGGGAGTTTTCGTCAGGAAGTGACAAGCGGCAGCAACGGCCGCCGGACCGCGGTCGCGACGCCGTCCGACGCCTCCGACGCGGCGATCCGCTCCGCCGTCGGCGTGCCGTATTCGGTGGTCCGCTGCCGCAGCGGACGGCCGAGCGGCTCGACCATCGCACGCATGTCGCTGATCGTCTTGTACGACCCGTTGGCCGCACCCGCCATCCGGCTGATCGTCTCCTCCATCAGCGTCCCGCCGATGTCGTTGACCCCGCCCTGAAGCACCGCGCGGCTGCCTTCCTCACCGAGTTTCACCCACGAACTCTGGATGTTGCCGATCGTCCCGTGCAGCAGCAGCCGGGCCAGCGCGTGCACCGCGCGGTTCTCCCGCAGCGTCGTGCCCGCCCTGGCGAGCCCGGCGAGGTAGATCGGTGAACTCTGGTGGATGAACGGCAGCAGCACGAACTCACTGAACCCGCGGTGCCCGTTGCGCTCCAGGCCCTCCCGCTGCAGTTTCGCCAGCAGCTTCAGATGCCCGACCCAATGCGAGGGGGTGTCGACGTGGCCGTACATCATCGTGGACGTCGTCGTGATGCCGAGTTTGTGCGCGGTGGTGACGACGTTGATCCACTCCGACGTCGGCAGCTTGCCCTTCGTCAGCACCCAGCGGACGTCGTCGTCGAGGATCTCCGCCGCCGTCCCCGGCAGCGAGTCGACACCGGCCTCCTTCGCACGCGCCAGCCAGTCCTCGATCGAGAGATTCGTCCGCGAAGCGCCGTTGACGACCTCCATCGGGGAGTAGGAGTGCAGGTGGATGTCGGGCTGACGCCGCTTCACCTCGGCCGCGAGGTCGAAGTACGCGGTGCCCGGCAGATCCGGGTGGATCCCGCCCTGCATGCAGATCTCGGTCGCACCGGCGGCCCACGCCTCGTCGACGCGGTCGCCGACCTGCTCCAGCGAGAGCGTGTACGCGTCGGCGTCCGTGCGCCGCTGGGCGAACGCGCAGAACCGGCAGCCGGTGTAACAGACGTTGGTGAAGTTGATGTTCCGCGTGACGACGAAGGTGACGTCGTCGCCGTTCACCTCGCGACGCAGGTCGTCGGCGATCTTGGTGAAGGCGTCGAGCTCCGGCCCGTCGGCGTGCAGCAACGCCAAAGCTTCGTCGTCCGAAAGCCCCGCGGGGTTCTTTTCCGCACTGCGCAAGGCATCCCGGACATCGAGGTCGAATCGCCGCGGCGCGGTCTTGATGTTGCCCTTGATCTCCGCCCAGTCGCCGTAGACCGAATCGAAGTCACTGCGGCGGTCTTCGGTCCGGCCGACGGTGTCGACCTCGACGTGCAGGTCGGTGCGCCCGGCCTCCTTCCAGCCGCCGTCCGGTTCCTGCCACGGGATGCCCACCGGGATGGCCTCTTCGATCGCCAGCCCGGTCGCGGCGTCGGTCAGCGGCGCGAGATGCGCGTTCATACGCGGGTCCAGCCACGGCTCGCCTGCCTTGACGTACTCCGGGTAGATCGGCAGCCGCTCGCGCACGGTGAACCCGAGCGCCTCGGTACGCCGTTTGAGTTCGTCGATCCGCGGCCACGCGCGTTCCGGGTTCACGTGGTCGGGGGTCAGCGGGGAGACACCACCCCAGTCGTCGATGCCGGCGTTCAGCATCAGTTCGTACTGCCGGCCGATCAGGTTCGGCGGCGCCTGGATCCGCATCGTCGGCCCCAGCACCAGCCGCGCGACGGCAATGGTCGCGGCGAGTTCTTCCAGGTCGGCGTCCGGGGTCGCGCGCATCTTCGTGTCCGGCTTCGCGCGGAAGTTCTGCACGATGACTTCCTGGATGCCGCCGTAGGTCTTGGCGATCTTGCGGATCGCGAACAGCGAGTCGGCGCGCTCCTCGAAGTTCTCACCGATGCCGATCAGGATGCCCGTGGTGAACGGCACCGAACTTCGCCCGGCGTCCTCCAGCACCCGAAGGCGGACGGCGGGATCCTTGTCGGGCGAGCCGTAGTGAGGGCCGCCCTTCTCGGTGTAGAGCCGCGTCGCGGTCGTCTCCAGCATCATGCCCATCGACGCCGAGACCGGCTTGAGCCGCTGGAAGTCCTGCCAGGTCAGCACACCCGGGTTGAGATGCGGCAGGACGCCGGTCTCCTCCAGCACCCGGATCGCCATCGCACGGACGTAGGAAAGCGTGTCGTCGTACCCGTGGGCGTCGAGCCAGTCCTTCGCCGCCGTCCAGCGGTCCTCCGGACGGTCGCCGAGGGTGAACAGCGCTTCCTTGACACCCATCGCGGCACCCTTGCGTGCGATGTCGAGGACCTCGTCGGGGGAGAGGAACGGCGATTCGACGCGACCCGGCACGGTCGCGAACGTGCAGTAACCACACCGGTCCCGGCACAGCCGGGTCAGCGGGATGAACACCGAACGGCTGTAGGTGACCACGCCGGGGCGGCCCGCCGCGGCGAGCCCGGCGTCACGGACGCGGGAGGCGTGCTCGGACAAAGTCTTGAGATCGTCGCCTCGCGCCTGGAGCAGGATCGAGGCCTCGGTGAGGTCGAGGGTCTTCCCGTCGCGCGCCCTGGCGAGCGACCGGCGCATCGCGGAGGTGGTGGGGGCGGTCACGTCAGCAGGAAATGCCATTCCCGCACGCTATGGCCGGACTCGCTCCAGCTGCCAGCGCGCATCCCGCCGTCCGGCCACCCACGTGGGTGTGGTCACCGTTTCCGCTGCTCAAAGCGTGATATCGGTTGCCGATCAGGGGGCCCGCGTGTATTACCTAAAGTGTGGCTTCGGTGATCGGCAAGAAGGTCGGCGGGCGGACGTACTACTACCTCGTCACCTCCGCGCGGGTCGACGGTGAACCCCGCGTCGTGTCCCAGCGCTATCTGGGCACGGCCGAAGAGATCGGGCGCGCGATGGACGGCGACGTCTCCGCGCCCGGCGAAGCGCGACACCGGACCTTCGGCGACGTCGCGGCGGTGTGGGCCACTTTGCGGAGGCTCGACTTCGTGCGCCGGGTCGACGACGCGGTCGGGCCCCAGCGCGCCGCGACGACGTTGGGGACGCATCTCGCGCTCGCCGTCCTGCACCGGGCGACGGCGCCGGAGACGGAACTGGCCTCGTGGTGGGAGGACGGCGTCGCGCGGGAGTTACTGAAGGCCGACCTGGCGAACCACTGGCGGGCACTGCAACGGCTCACTCCCGAGCGGATCGCCCGTGTCGAGGCTTCGGTCGCCGAAGCGGTGCTCGGCTTGCTGGGGACGGGGAACGCCGCACTCGCCGTCGACGTGCCGCGGTTCGCCACCTTCACCACGGCCGATCCGTGCCGCTGCGCACTCGCCGGCCTCGGCCTGGTCGTCACCAAGGACGGCGCGATCCCGCTGGCCTCGCAGGTGTACCCCAGGGAGGGGGCGCCGCCGTTCGCCACGCTCGCCGACGACCTCCGCAGGCGCTATCCCGCGAACGACGTCACGCTGGTCTTCACCGCGGGCCAAGCCGCGCAAGTGGACCTCGGACGGCCGTTCGTCGGCGCGCTGCCATTGTCGGAACACCCGGAACTGCTGGCGAAACCGGCGTCCGCACGCAAACCCGTCGATCCGGAGCGCTTCGCCGGGCTGACCGCCCTCGACACCAGAGCGGTGGTCGCGGGCGTGCGGCGGCGTGTGCTCCTGACCCATTCGGAGACCCTGCACAACGCGCAGGCCCGCGCGTTCGGCGACGAACTCGGCACCGCGACCCGCGAACTCGCCGGCCTCGACGCGGCACTGGCCGCGGGCACCTACCGGGGCGACCGGAGCCAGGTGAACGCCGAAATCGCCAGGATCACCCGCGGCCGCCGCGTCGAACGGGTGCTCTCGCCGTCTCTGGCCGGCACCAGAGCAGGGGAGATCCGGCTGACCTGGAAGGTCGACGACGCCGCCGTCTCCCGGCTGCGCGACGAGTTCTTCGGCAAGCAGGTGCTGGTCACCGACCACGACTGGCCGGTGGCCGAGGTCGTCACCGCCTACCGCGCCCGGACGCACCTCGACTCGACGTTCCGCTGGCTGACCGGCGCCGCCGTCGCCGGTCCTTCGCCGAGGTGGGACTGGACCCCGCACCGGATCGCCGTGCACACGCTGGTCACGGTGCTGGCGTCGACGGTCACCCACCTCATGCGGCGCGAGGCAGACCGTGCGGGGATGAACCTTTCGGTTCGCGAGCTGATGGACAGCCTGGCCGGGATCGGGGAGACGGTGCTGCGGTACCCGTCGACCGGCGGCCGCCCCCGGACGCGGCGCCTGCTGACCGAGCGGAACCCGGAACAGCAGGCGCTCTTCGACCTCTTTTCGCTCACCCAGACCCCGCCCCGCCACCACCCTCAACGGACAGGCTCCGCCTGACTGGCCTACTCCGCTCGATAAATCTGTAGCGCGGAGAACGTCTGCACCACCGGCATCAGCTCGATGACGTTGATGTTCACGTGCTCCGGCTGCGAAGCCGCCCAGAAGACGGACTCCGCGACGTCTGCGGCCGTCAGTGGCGTCGTGCCCTGGTAGACGTTGTCGGCCTTGTCCTGATCGCCCTCGAAACGGACGACCGAGAACTCCGTGCCACCGACCAAGCCGGGCTCGACGTTCGTCACGCGGACGCCGGTGCCGTGCAGGTCCGCCCGCAGATTCAAGCTGAACTGGTGCACGAACGCCTTGGTCGCGCCATAGGCGTTGCCGCCGGGGTAGGGGTAGGTGCCCGCGACCGAGCCGATGTTGATCACGTGCCCGCGACCGCGCTCGACCATGCCGGGCAGCAGCGCGCGGGTGAGATGTGCGAGACCCTTGATGTTCGTGTCGATCATCTGGTCCCAGTCGTCGAGCTTCGCCCGGTGGGCGGGCTCGAGGCCCTTCGCGAGCCCGGCGTTGTTGACCAAAAGGTCGACCTCGGCGAACTCGGCGGGCAACGTTTGGGGGAGCGCGGCGACCGCGTCGGCGTCACGGACGTCGAGCTCGATCGGCAGCACATTCTCGCCGAGCTCGCCGGCCAGCTTGTCGAGCCGGTCCTTGCCGCGTGCGGCCGCGACGACCTTGGCGCCGTCGGCGGCGAACCGGCGGACGATCTCGACGCCGAACCCCGCGCTGGCGCCGGTCACGAAGACGGTCTTCTGGGACATGGAGACGATCACCCAATTTCTTTCAAGAACCGTGCGAACACGGCGTTGAACTCGGCTTCGCGCTCCAGGTTAGGCAGGTGAGCGGCGCCCTCGATCACCGCCAGGGTGGAGCCGGGGATGAGTTCGTGCATCAGCTCGGCGTCCGAGACGGGCGTGAACTCGTCCTCCGTGCCGACGACGACCAGGCTCGGCACTTTCACGCGCTTGAGGCTCTCCCGGTAGTCAGGCCGCTCGGCCCGCCCCCTGAGTGCCGCCGCGGCTCCCGCGGGGGGAGTCGTGCGCATCATCCGCAGGACGTGGGCCGCCACCTCCGGCATCGTGCGGACGTTCTCCGGCGAGACCATCTTCGTCAGCACCTCCTCCGCGTAGGGGTTCAGTCCTTCGGCGAGGACCCGGTCCGCCATCGTGTCGCGGACGCGCTTGCCCTCCTCGGTCTCTTCCTGCGGGGAGGTGTCGGCGAGCAGCAGCCCGGCGACGCGGCCGGGATAGGTGCGGTGGAACTCCATGACGATCTGCCCGCCCATGGAGAGGCCACCGAGCACGAAGCGCTCGATACCCAGGTGATCGGCGAGCCGGGTGATGTCGGCCGCGAAGACGTCGAGCCCGGTCTTCTCGCTTTGCTCCGGCTTGGTGCTCTCGCCGTACCCGCGAAGGTCCGCCGTGATGACCCGGCAGCCCTCTTGGCTGAAGCGCTCAGCCTGGGGACGCCACATCGATCGGTTGAAGGGGTGGCCGTGGACGAGGACGACCGGCAGCCCGCTGCCGAGATCGTCGTAGGCGACGGAGATACCGCCGAGTTCCGCAGTGCTCATGAGCTCGACGCTAAGTGGAGCAATCTGCGAGATCAATACGGTGCAATGTACTCGGAGCAATGTTTCTTCCTGGCGTTCACCTGGACTCCTCCGTCGGTCTCGCCGGGACGATCACTCGGTGCGGCCTCGTTTGTAGCTTCTGACCTGCGGAAACGCGGTTAAGGTACCCCCCTGTTTTGGGCTCTTTCCGGCCATGTAAAGTTCTCCAAGTCGCCAGGGAAACCGGGTGGCCGACCGGGACACGAACCAAGCTCTCACCTCACGGTGATTGAGTGGGTGTCTCACCAAAAACTGCTAGGAATGACTGCTTCGGATAAGGCCGGGTGTTGCTCGGTGCGATTCGAGGTGTGTTGCTTGAGAACTCAACAGTGTGCTAGTGAACTAAGCCAGTAGAGCTTATTGTTTTTGAACCTCGTTTGAGGTTTCTTTGAGTGCATTGAATTGCCTCGATCAAATTTGACATTGTTGGAGAGTTTGATCCTGGCTCAGGACGAACGCTGGCGGCGTGCTTAACACATGCAAGTCGAACGATGAAGCCTTCGGGCGGATTAGTGGCGAACGGGTGAGTAACACGTGGGCAATCTGCCCTGTACTTTGGGATAAGCCTGGGAAACTGGGTCTAATACCGGATATCACCAATTCTCGCATGAGGGTTGGTTGAAAGTTCTGGCGGTACAGGATGAGCCCGCGGCCTATCAGCTTGTTGGTGGGGTAATGGCCTACCAAGGCGACGACGGGTAGCCGG
>NZ_JBFBBY010000116.1:0-24245 GCF_040682875.1 Amycolatopsis sp. NPDC051071
GAGGTGAGTGTAGTTCATTCTTGTGATATTCCTATCTGTTTTGGGTCGTTAGAACGACCCAAAACACTCACGACAACCCGCGCCGATGCCCACCCGCGCCCACCCAAGGCCCCGCCGCGCCCGCGAAAGGGCAGTCGCGCCTACATCTGGATGCCGTAGACGCGTTCGATCGGGATGGTCAGCAGGACGCGCTGGTCGGCGACCATGGCGTCGCGGAACTCGTCCCAGTCCGGGTGTTCGCCCCGCGCCCGCCGGTAGTGATCGACCAGCGCGTCGACGGTCGCGTCGTCGCGAGAGGCGGCGGTCGGCGTCAAGACGGCCGGACCCTCGACGACGACGTACCCGTTGCCGCTTTCGGTCGACACGTGGAACGTCGCCCGCGGGTCGCGCTGGAGGTTCTTGGTCTTGGCGCGCGGCGCGGTGATCGAGATCAGGATCGCGCCGGCGTCCGCGTCGTAGAGGTAGTTGACGGTCGACAGCTGGGGCCTGCCGTCGCGTTTGATGGTGGCGAGGGTGCCGAAGTCGCGGGCGGCCAGGATCGCGTAGAGCGCGGTGTCGGTCATGACTCCATCAAAGCGCGAGCAGCCGCGCCCCTGAAGAGCCCGCTCCCGCCGCTGAACCCGTCACGCCACGTTTGCCTTACCTCTCGATAAAAGACCAGCTCAGCACCCTAGAGCCGGGCGAACCGGACAAACATGCACGAATAAATGTGCTTGCATGCGGCAACTAAAGTGTTGTCCGACACACAAGGTCGCTTTCTCCTTGCGAACCACTCTTGAGAGGAACATCCTTGCTCTAGGCAACTAGTTGCAGTGACCAAGCAACCGGCGAGAGAGACTCCATGACTTCCACGACACCCGGCACCAGATCGAAGGCCGACCTCGATCTGGCCGACACCCTCGGGCATGAGCTCGTGCGGCTCGTGCGCCTGGTCAACCGGGCGAAGTCGCAGGTGTCCAAGCAAGGGCCGGACGGCATCGAGCGGGCCGCGTACGCGATCCTTTTCTGCCTCATCCACGTCGGGCCCCAGCGGACCAGCAAGCTCGCCGAGTTCCTGCACTCCGAGATCTCGACCATCAGCAGGCAGTCGAGTTCTCTCGTCCAGCACGGGCTGGTCGAGCGCCTGGCCGACCCCGAGGACGGCCGCGCTTGCCTGCTCGCACCGACCGCCGAAGGACTTCGGGTGTTCGAGGAGAACCGCAAGCAGCGGAATCAGTGGCTGGCCGAGGTGCTCGGCGACTGGTCCGACGAAGACCGGCAGACCCTCAACTCGCTGTTCAACCGGCTGAACAACAACATCGAAAAAACATCTCCACAGTTCGCCGACCCCGCGTCGGCGTCGAAGGCCAAGGGGGCCTGAACAATGAGTTCCGCAGTAGAAAGTCCGCCAGCCGTCCATGAAGACGGTCCCCGGCTCAGTCACCGTCAGATCGTCACGATTCTGATCGGCCTGATGTCGGGCATGTTCCTGGCGGCGCTCGACCAGACGATCGTGGGGACCTCGATCGTCCGGATCGCGAACGATCTCAACGGGTTCGACCTGCAGGCCTGGATCACCACGGCCTACCTGATCACCTCGACGATCGTCACGCCGATCTACGGCAAGCTGTCCGACATCTACGGGCGCAAGCCGTTCTACATCGCCGCGATCTCGATCTTCCTTGTCGGCTCGGTCGCCTCGGCGTTCGCGACGTCGATGTACGAGCTGGCCGCGTTCCGCGCGATCCAGGGCCTCGGCGCCGGTGGTCTGATGTCGCTGGCGATGACGATCATGGGCGACATCGTGCCGCCGCGGGAACGCGCCCGCTACCAGGGCTACTTCCTCGCCGTATTCGGTATCTCCACGGTGCTCGGCCCGGTGCTCGGCGGATTCTTCGCCGACTTCGACAGCCTCGGCAGCTTCTTCGGCAGTCCGATCGACGGCTGGCGCTGGGTGTTCCTGATCAACGTGCCGATCGCGATCGTCGCGCTGTTCGTCGTCGCCCGCGTGCTGAACGTGCCGCACCAGCGGCACGACCACAAGATCGACTGGTGGGGCGGGCTCGCGCTCGTCGTCGCCGTGGTGCCGTTCCTGATCGTCGCCGAGCAGGGCAACAAGTGGGGCTGGGGCTCGCAGAACGCGATCATTTGCTACGCCATCGGCGCCATCGGCGTGGTCGCCTTCATCTTCATCGAGAAGCTGATGAAGGACGCGGCGCTGATCCCGCTGCGGCTGTTCAAGAACTCGACGTTCACGGTCGCGATCATCGGCGGTGTCATCGTCGGGGTGGCGATGTTCGGCGCGATCATGATGATCCCGCAGTACATGCAGGTGGTTCAGGGTTACTCGCCGACCGAATCGGGGCTGCTGATGATCCCGCTGATGGCGGGCATCATGAGCGGTTCGATCATCTCGGGCCAGATCACCAGCAAGACCGGACGCTACAAGGTGTTCCCGGTGGTCGGCACGCTGCTGATCGCGGCGGGCGCGTTCTTCTTCGCGCAGGTCGAGTACAACAGCGCCCTGTGGCACCCGCTGGTCGCGGCCGCGATCATCGGTCTCGGCCTCGGTGCCTGCATGCAGACGCTGATCATCGCGGTGCAGAACGCGGGCCCGCGCAGTGACATGGGCGTCTCGACCGCTTCGGCGACGTTCTTCCGGCAGATCGGTGGTACCGCGGGTGTCGCGGTGTTCCTGACGATCCTGTTCAACGTCCTGCCGGGCAACATCACCAAGGCGTTCGGCGGCAACGCGCCGACCGGTGAAGGTGCGGCGGCGCTGGGCGACCTGTCGACGAACACGAGCGGTATCGCGACCCTGCCGGAAGCCATCAAGACCCCGGTGCTGATCGGCTTCACCGAGTCGATCACGACGGTGTTTTACGTGGCCGGCGCGGTCGCGCTGCTGGCGACGCTGGTGCTGATGTTCATGAAGGAGATCCCGCTGCTCGGCGGCTCGGCGCCCTCCGCGGCGTCGGCCCTCGAAGGCGGCGAAGCCCTCCTTGAAGAGGACAGCACGCCGACCGAGGTGACCACCCCGGTGGCTCCCGAGCCGGGCAAGCACGCGATGACCAACGGCCACGCGCCCAACGGCAACGGGGTCTACCGGGCGGGATCCGCGCAGATCACCGGGCATGTCCGCCGGGACGACGCGACGAACGTGGCGGGTGCGGCGCTGACCTTGATCGACCACAACGGCAACCAGGTCGCCAGGACGAACACCGGAGAGAACGGCGTCTACTCGTTCGCCGGCATCGTGGGCGGGCGGTACACCATCGTCGCCAGTGGCCGCTGGTTCCGGCCGGTCGCGGCGACGCTGACCGCGACTGGCGCCGGCGTGCTGCGTCACGACGTCGAACTGGTCAGCACGATCCTGCTGAGCGGGGTCGCCACGACCGACGGCGAGCGGGTGGTGCCGGACGCGCGGATCACCGTGCTCGACTCCTCTGGCGGCGTCGCCGCCGTGGCGAGGACCGACGCGGAGGGCAACTACACGATCAGTGACCTGCCCGCCGGGACGTACACGGTGATCGCCAGCGGCTACCCGCCCGCCACCAGCCGGGTGGAACTGCTGGGCGGTGACCAGGCCGAACACGACGTCCGGCTGGGCTACGACCAGGCGCTCGACGCGCTCGTCGAGCACTAGGCGCGAGTAGCGCGAGCGGCATGTCATGAGGGGTCCCCATGAGACGAATTTCGTCCCATGGGGACCCCTTATGACATCCGGCGCAGGTGTACCGGCCACGGGCGGAACACCCGAGAAAGGTCCGTTCTTCATGGTTCGGTCGCGTACGGTTCGCCGGATACACGTAGGCTCACGTCGTGAGTGAGGTGTACACCGAGGCCGCGGGCATCGGCGTGAGCTGGCTCGACACCGCCGGGCCGGTGCTCGTCTGGGTGATCGTGCTCAGCTTCATCTTCGTGGAGTGCGCGCTGATCATCGGGCTTTTCCTGCCCGGCGACTCCCTGCTGTTCGCGGCCGGGGTCGTCCTCGCGCAGCACGGCTCCGATCTGAACGCGTGGCTGCTCTCGGCCGCCGCACTGCTCGTCGCGATCCTCGGCAACCAGGTGGGTTATTACATCGGCCGGTCGACCGGGACGAAACTGATCGCGCGGCGTGGCGGCAAGGTGCTCAACCGGCACAACCTCGACCGTGCCAGGGCCTTCCTCGATCGCAAGGGCTTCTTCGCCATCGTCGCCGCGCGCTGGATCCCGTGGATCCGTACGCTGGCGCCGCTCATCGCGGGGACCGCGCGGATGGATCCGCGCCGGTTCGCCCTCGCGACCGCGCTCGGCGGGCTGCTCTGGGTGCCGACGCTGGTGCTGCTCGGTTACTACGGAGCCGGGCTGCTCGACCAGCTGCCGTGGGTCAAGACGGCCGCGTTGTGGGTCAGCATCGCGTTCTTCGTGGTGGGCACGGGCTACGGCGTGATCCGCTATCGCCAGGAAATGCGCCGCCCGGCCGACGAGGTCGAAGAGAACGCGACCACCTGATCCTAAGCCTCCGGGTCCGCCCAGATCTCCAGCTGAATGCCGTCGGGGTCGCGGAACACGATGACCGACGAGCCCTCCAGCGTTCGCGATCCCTTCGACGGCGTGTAAACGACGCCGTACTCCGAAAGGCGTGCTTCCCACTCCGCCAGTTCGGAAGGTGACGAGACCTTGAACGCCACGTGGTCCAGACCGGTCCGGCGTTCATCGAACGGAGGCCGTTCGGTGTCTTGATGCTCGACGAGCACCACCGCGAAACCCTCGCTCGGCGACCGCAGCACGACCTTGCGCAGGCCCGTTTCCGGGTCCTCGCGACGCGTGAACTCCTCGAGTTCGAGCACGCGGGCGTACCAGGGCACGCTCCGGTCCACGTCGGTCACGGTGAGTGCCAGGTGGTGCACAGACATGAGCTTGGACATCGGGGATGACCGTCCTGATCAAGAAGCTTGGGGGCGCCACCAGGGTGACACAGGCGCCTCTGACGGCGAGGTGATCCGCCGACTTCCCACATGAATCGTGATATCGCCCGGGAAACAGTGTTAAAACGTGGCTGAACCGGACGCGGACCCGATATCCCGTCGTAACCGGTCCGTGGCCGCGAGGGTCAACGTCCTCCGCCGACGGTCAGCACGGTCCCCGTGGTGTACGACGCCGCCGGAGATAGCAGCCACAGCACGGCTTCCGCGACTTCGCCGGGTTCACCGGCACGCCCCATCGGGATGGTCGGGGCGAGCCGGTCCATCCGATCGGGCATTCCCGCCGCCGCGTGAAGTCCGGTGTGGATCATGCCCGGTGCGACCGCATTGACCCGAATGGATTCTTTCGCCACCTCTTGCGCCACACCGTAGGTCATTGTTTCGACCGCGGCCTTGGTTCCCGCGTAGTGAACCCATTCACCGGGTGATCCGGTGCGTGCGGCGGTGGACGACACCGTCACGATCGCGCCGCCCGCGCCGCCGTACCGGGTGGACATCCGGCGAATGCCCTCGCGGACGCACAGGAAGACACCCGTGATGTTGACATCGACCACACGGCGGACGACGTCGACGTCGTATTCGTCGAGGCGGCCAGGGGTGTTGCCGGTGATGGCCGCGTTGGCGACCACCCCGGCGAGCGGGCCGAGTCCGGCGGCCGCGTCGAACAAGGCCACCACGTCGTCTTCGGACGCGACATCGCCGCGCCGGGTGATTGCCTGGACGCCGTGTTTCCGGACGCGCGAAGCGACGCCCTCGGCCGCTTCGGTGTCACCCGCGTAGTTGACGACGACGTCGTAACCGCGCGCGGCGGCCAGCTCGCAGACCGCCGCGCCGATACCCTTGCTGCCGCCTGTGACGATGAGAACCCCGGTCATATGGCGAAGTTAACCAGCGGGAGGTTCTCGAGGACCAGGTCGGCCCGGTTGCTGGTGGACGCGATCAAATCGGCGTTGCGCTGGTCGGAGCCGAGCGCGCGGCGGCGGGCGTCGACGAGCGAACGCCCGTAGCGGCGGTGCCGTGAGACGAGCCGCTCGATGCGCTCGGGTTCGTCCGGCGCGAGGAACCACGACTCGGCGAGGATCGGCTTCACACCGCTCCACGGGTCGTCCTGCATGAGCAGGTAATTCCCCTCGGTGATGACCAGCGGGACGTCCGGCGTGACCGCGACCGCGCCGGCGATCGGCTCTTCGATCTCGCGCCGGAACTCGGGCGCGTAGACCGTCTCGCGTCCTTCGGCGAGCCGGCGCAGCAAGTGCACGTACCCAGCGGCGTCGAAGGTGTCCGGTGCGCCCTTGCGCTCCGCGCGGCCGAGACGCCGCAGTTCCACCTGAGCCAGGTGGAAACCGTCCATCCCGACCACGGCCGCCCTCGTGCCCAATGCCTTCGCCAAGCCCCAAGCCAGCGTGGTCTTACCCGACGCGGGGGCACCGACGATCCCGAGCACGCTGCGCTGTCCCGGCTTCGCCAACGTCTGAGCCCTGCTCAACAGGTCCTCGAACACCGTAGGCATGGCTGTCATGGCAGTCCCTTTCCGATCTTCGCGACCGCGGCCGTCCACGACCTCGGTCCTTCATGCCGCACCCGTTCGGCGGCCACCTCGTTGGCGAACGCGATCCATCCCGGGACATCCCCTTTGCCATGGGAGACCGCGTACGCGAAAGCTCCGTGCCAGACGTCGCCCGCTCCCAGCGTGTCACGCGCCCGGGTGACCGGGACGGGGATCTCACCGGAGCCTTCCGGCGTCGACCAGCGGACCGGATCGGGCCCCGCGGTCGTGATCACCACCGGGACGCCGTACTCACGTGGATCGTCCCCGCGGTAGAGCGACGAGCACGCGGCGATGTCGACCAGTGGCAGGAGTTCGGTGAAAACCGGCTTCCAGCTTCCGGCGTCGAGCACCACCGGCACCTTCCGCTCCCGCGCCCAGCGCGCCACGTGCAGGACGATCTCCGGATGGTGCCCGTCGAGGAGCACACACCCCGGCAATTCGTCCTCTGGTTGCGGTAGTTGCGCGTGCAAGGACCGCAACGAGAGGACGAAACGCGAGGAAGCGTGGGCGTTGCGCGAGACGACGGTGCGCTCACCATCGGAGTCACGGACGACGATGGCGCTGATCGCGGGTGGATCGGGTAGTCCGGGATCGAGGTCGACGAGGTCGACACCGTGCGCTTCGAGGTCGGCGCGGGCGAGTGCCGCCAGCGGGTGCGCGCCGGCGACCGTCAGGAGCGTCGCGTGAGCGCCGAGCGCGGCCACGGTCACCGCCGCGTTCGTCGCCGGTCCCCCGGCGGCGACGTCCATCGACAGCGAACGCACCTTCTCGCCCGGCGCCGGTATCTCGGCGACGCGCTGAACCTGGTCGACGGTGCACAGGCCCGCCAGCAGCACCCGCAGCATCGAAGTACTCATTCCCGCTGAGATGCCATCAGCTCAGCAAGCCCGTGTGCACGGCTGAAGCGACCTCTTCGACTTCGCCGTTCTCGCCGATCTTCAGCGCACCCGTGAGCAGGCCGACGACCTGGTTCATCGTATGTGTCTTCGGCGAGACGACCGCGACGCGTTTGCCGAGGCGGTGCACGTGGATGCGGTCGGCGATGTCGAAGACATGCGGCATGTTGTGGCTGATCAGCACCACCGGCAGGCCGCGTTCACGGATCCGGTTGATCAGGTCGAGGACCTTGCCGGATTCGGCGACGCCGAGTGCGGCGGTGGGCTCGTCCATGATCACCGCCTTGGTGCCGAACGCGGCCGCCCGCGCGACCGCGACCCCCTGGCGCTGCCCGCCGGACAGGGTCTCCACCGGCTGTGTGATGGATTTGACGTTGATGCCGAGTTCGTCCAGGATCCGCTGCGCGTCGGCCCGCATGGCGGCACTATCCAGTTTGCGAAACACTCTCCCGAAGAGGTCCTTCCGCCGCTTTTCCCGGCCGAGGAACATATTCGACGCGATGTCGAGCGCGGGTGCGACCGCGAGATCCTGGTACACCGTCTCGATTCCGTAGTGACGGGCGTCCAACGGGGATTTGAAGTGGACGGTCTCACCGTCCACTTTGATCTCACCGGCGTCCGGGATCACCGCTCCCGAAAGGGCTTTGATCAGGCTCGACTTCCCGGCGCCGTTGTCACCGACGACGGCGAGCACCTCGCCGGGGAACAGTTCGAAGTCGGCACCGTCGATGGCTGTCACCCGGCCGTAGCGTTTGACCAGTCCTTGCGCGGCTAGAGTCGGCTCAAGCGTCGTAGGTGTCGTCATGACTGCTGCCTCCTCGCGAAACGGTCGACGCAGACGGCGCCGATCAGCAGGGCACCGGTGGCGACGTCCTGATAGAGCGCGTCCACTCCGAGCTGGGTCAGGCCGGACCGCAATACCGCGACGACCAGTGCGCCCATCATCGTGCCGAGTACCGAACCCCGGCCGCCGAACAGGCTCGCGCCGCCGAGCACCACCGCGGTGATGGAGTCGAGGTTGCCGAGCTGGAACGCGTTCGGGTCGGCGTTCGGCACCCGGCCGAGCGCCTGCCAGGCGGCGATCCCGACGATCACCCCGGCGACGATGTACACCGAAAGGATCGTGCGGTTGACCTTGATCCCGGACAGCCGCGCGGATTCCGGCGCGTTGCCGACCGCGTAGACGTGCTTGCCCCACGGTGTCCGCGTGAGCGCGTACCAAAGTGCCAGGTACATCAGCAAAGCGAGCGTCATGCCGTAGGTGATCGGGATGCCGCCGAACAAGTAGCGGCGGGTGCCGAGCCATTTGAGCAGGGTGTCCGCGACCGGGACGGCCTGGCCGCTCGCGAACAGTTTCGCGGCCGCGGTGAGCACTGTCAGCAGGCCGAGCGTGACGATGAACGGCGGCAGTTTGATCCGGGTGACCAGCGAACCGGTGACCATCCCGATCACCACCGTCGCCACGATTCCCAGCAGCAGCGCCCAAATCCCGGAGACACCGCCGACGACGAGCTTCGCCATGATCAGCGTCGCGAGCACCATCGCGGCCGCGTTGGCCAGGTCGATACCCGCGGTCAGGATGATCAGCGTCTGCCCGAGGGCGAGTGTGCCGACCACCAGGGACTGTTGCACCACAAGGGAAAGGTTGTCGAGATCGAGGAAGGTGTCCGTGGAGAGCGAGAACACCACGATCGCGACGAGCAGTGCCAGCGTCGGCCCGACGGCCGGTGCGCGCAGGAAGAACTCACCGATGGTCGGCCGTTCGCTGCCTTTGAGCGTCGCTGTCGTCATTTCGTTCCCCAGCAGTTCTCGAGGCCCCACTTGGTGTCCTGGCTTTCCACGCCGGGGATCGGCTTGTCGGTGATGATCGCGGAGCCGGTGTTGACGAATCCGCTCGGCTTCTTCCCGGTCTTGGCGTAGTCGATGGCGGCGAGGACGCCCTGCTCCGCCATCTTCTTCGGGAACTGCATGACCGTGGCGGCGTACTGGCCGTCACGCACGTTCTTGACGCCTTCGCAGCCGCCGTCGATCGAGCCCATCACGATCTGGTTCACCAGGCCGCGGGCCTGGAGCGCGGCGTAGGTGCCGCGGCCCATCGGCTCGTTCATCGAATAGACGGCGTTGATGTCGGTGGTGCGCTGCAACAGGTTCTCGACGCCCTGCTGGGCAAGGCTCTGGTCGCCGTTGGCAGGTGTCTTGCCCTTGATCTCCGATGAGGCGTCGGTCAGGCCGATACCCTTAAGGAATCCGGTATGCCGCTGGGTGTCCACTGTGGACCCGGCGGTGCCGTCCACCATGAACAGCTTCGGCGGCTTGCCGTTCAGCGCCGCCTTGACATACGCGCCCTGCTGGCGGCCCGCTTCGAAGTTGTCCGTGGCGAAGGTGGCGTCGACGGCGGTGTCCGGCTCGGTCGCGGTGTCGAGCGCGATGACGAGGACACCGGCCTTGCGTGCCCGGTCGATGGCGTCGAGGACCCCGGTCGACGAACTGGGCGTGATGAGGATCGTGTTCGCACCCTGCTGCATGAGGTTCTCGATCGCCCGGACCTGGCCGTCGTTGTCACCGTCGAACTGGCCGGCGAGCGCGCTGAACTCCGCGCCGTTCGCCTCGGCGGCGGCTTTGGCCGCCGCTCTCAGTTCCACGAAGTAGGGATTGGTGTCGGTCTTGGTGACCAGGCCGACCTTGGCCTTGCCACCACCGCCCGCGTTCGAGCCGCCACCCCAATGGCGTTCGACCGTGCACCCGGCACTGGTCACCGCGAGTGCGGCGACCAGTGCGAGCGCTGCGAGACTGCGCTGTCTCATGGATGCCCTCCGATTTCAGGCTGTCCTGTGATGAACGGGAAGGTAGACAGGGTTATGCTCCCTCGCAAGCGTTTGCGCAAACGCTTGCAGCGAACCTGAGTAAGGATTGGTAATGCCGCCGTCACGCTCCTCACGGCCGACCCAGCGAGACATCGCCGAGCTGGCCGGTGTCTCCATCACCACGGTGTCGCATGTGGTCAACGGGACCAGGGCGGTGGCCGAGGAGACCAAGGCCGCGGTCCTGCGTGCGATCGAGCAGACCGGCTACACCGGCGACGCCATCGCCCGTTCGCTGGTGACCGGCGGGACGCGATCGATCGGCGTCGCGATCTCACTGCTGGCGAACCCGTACTTCGCACTGCTCATCCAGGCGATCGAACGCGAAGCCGCGTCGGCGGGCTACACCGTCCTCTTGGCGGACACGCACGACACCGTTGACACCGAGCGTGAAACCGTGCGGACCCTGCGTTCCCGCCGGGTCGACGGACTGCTGATCACGCCGTCACCCGGCGACGGTTCGGTGATCGGCGAACTCGTCTCACTCGACGTTCCGACCGTGCTCATCGACCGGCTCTCCACCCGCACCGACGTCGACCAGGTCGGTGCGGAGAACATCCAGTCGACGTCCGCGCTGACGGCTCATCTGGCGTCACTCGGGCACCAGCGGATCGGGATGATCAGTGGCTCGGCCGGGCTGAGCACCAGCGAAGAGCGCATCCTCGGGTACCGGCTGGGCCTCGGCCGCTCGGGACGGACCTGGTCTGAGGACCTGGTCGCGTGCGGGCAGTCCTCGCAGGCAGGCGGGGCGCTCGCACTGAGCACACTGCTCGCGCTGCCGGAGCCGCCGACGGCGCTGGTGGTCGGTAACGACAGCATGATGGTCGGCGTCCTGCACGAGCTGCGGAAACGCGGGCTGCGGGCCGGGATCGACCTGCCCGTGGTGGTCTACGACGACGTCGAATGGGCCGATCTGGTCGATCCGCCGCTCACCACGATGGCGCAGCCGATCGAGGAAATAGGCACACAGGCGGTACGACTGCTGCTCGCCCGGATCAGCGACCCGGCGCGCAAGGCCCAGACGATTCGGATTCCGCCTACGCTCCGCCATCGCGCGTCCTGCGGATGCGCGCTCGTTCACTCACATTGATGATTGTTGCGAGACTTTCCGGTCTCGCCGCCGAGGGACGCTCCGTCAGCCGTTACGGTCATTCAAGCTCGGATGAAGGCGTGGAGCTATGACCGCATTGTCCCCGGCGTTACCCCTGTGGGAGGACACCCCCGTCACCCACCGGTTCGGGGTGGCCATGGCAGTGCACGCGAACCCGTATTCGGGTGAACTCATCCGCGCCATCCGCCGCGCCGCACGTCGTCACGGCTGCGAAATCACCCTTGCCGACACCGGTGACAGCGTCGCCGAAGAGGCTGCGGTCATCCGCTCGCTGCGAGCGGACCGCGTCGACGGTGTCCTGCTCGTCCCGGCCGCCGGTGACGAAGCGGTGATCAACGGGCTGGTCCGGATGGGTGTACCGACCGTGCTCGTCGACCGGATGGCCGGACGCAACGACGTCGACCAGGTCGGCTCCGAGAACATCCAGTCCGTCTGCGCGCTTGTGCGGCATCTCGCCGGGCTGCGGCACCGCAAGATCGGCTTGATCTCGGGTGAAGACGACATGGCCACCTACGAGGAGCGGGCGCTGGGCTATCGGCTCGGCCTCGGCCGCTCGGGGATCCGGTGGACGTCCCAGCTGGTCGCGTGCGGGCAGTCGACCCCGGGTGGCGCGGCGGCCGCGACCGCGAAACTGCTCGACAGCTGGCCTTCGCCAACGGCACTCGTGGTGGCGAGCGAGGCGATGATGATCGGCGTCCAGTACGAGGCGCACCGGCTCGGCATCCGGATCGGGCGCGACCTCGCGATCGTCGGCTACGGCGACATGGAGTGGGCGGGACAGGTGACCCCGGCGGTGACCACGATGGCGCAGCCGATCGAGGAAATCGGGCGCAAAGCCGTCGAACTCCTGCTGGCCCGCATCACCGACCCGGACCGACGACCCGAGTCCGTACGGCTCGCGCCGCGCTTCATACACCGGGCGTCGTGCGGCTGCTGAATTCACCCGGCTGATGGATCCTCATCGGGAAGGCGTGCTGGGGATCTCGCTGGTCAGAAGCCCGCCGCCGGGTGATGATGGCGGAATGACCGACCTGTGGACCGTGCACACCGCCGACCTCGAAGCCACCGTGCTGACCTCGGCACGCGCTCTGCTGGACGACGCCTTCGACGGCGATTTCAGCGACCACGACTGGGAAAACGCCCTCGGCGGCATGCACGCGCTGCTGTGGGAGGACGGTGAGCTGATCGGTCACGCGTCACTGGTCCAGCGGCGACTCCTGCACAACGGGCGGGTCCTCCGGACGGGTTATGTCGAGGCGGTCGCCGTCCGCTCCGAACACCGGCGGCGCGGTCACGGCGCCGCGATGATGGACGCACTGGAGCGGGTCACACGGAAGGCGTACGACCTCGGGGCGCTTTCGGCGTCCGACGAAGCCCTGGAGTTCTACTCGTCGCGCGGATGGCTGCTCTGGCGAGGTCCTTCGTCGGCCATGACGCCTTCGGGCGTCGAGGCGACGAAGGAGGACGACGGGGCCATTCACGTACTGCCGGTGGGGGTCACTCTCGATCTGGACGGGGAGCTCACTTGCGACTGGCGTGAAGGCGACGTCTGGTGATTCCCGCGTGTGTCATGAAAGGGTCTTTCAAGACAAATTTCGTCCTGAAAGACCCTTTCATGACACCTGAGCGGTCAGGGTGGCGGCGGCTTCCAGGAGCATCCACGCGCTGATCTGGACCGAAAGGTCGCGTTCGGGAGCGTCGGGGGCGAGAGGCAGCGAAGGCGCCGGAGTCGCCCAGTCGGCGCTGAAGAGCGGCCCGTGTGGCGTCTCGACGGCTCCGGTCCAGCACGCTTCAGCCGACCGGATGACTAGATCGCGCGCCACGCCACTCGGCAGCAGCGGCACCGCGAGCGCCAGGTACCGCGCCAGGATTCCGGCGAACAGGCCGCCGTCGCCCCCTTCCTGTCCCCGGATCACCCCGTTCGGCGCGACGTGCTCCGCGACCGCGTGGATCGTGCGCTCCACTCTGTCCATTTCGGACAGTTCGAGACAGGCGCCGAGGTAGACGCCTTGGCAGTACGTGAAAATATGCTTGACCAGCTCGCCGGTGTCGACACGCAGGCCGTCCCACACCAGCCCGGTCTCCTGGTCGACGAGCCGTTCGGTCATCCAGCCGGTCAGGCCCTCCGCGTGCTGCGTCGAACCTTCGCGGGCATGAAAGATCGCGGCCGGGCCGTTCGCGGGCGCGTTCTTGAACTTGTCGCCGACGCGCCACCAAATCCCGCCTCCGGCGTCTTCGGTCCAGCCTTCGCGCAGCCGCGAACTGATTGCCTCCAGCCCGCCGCGGACGTCCAGCCCGAGATGCCCGACGCGTTGCAGCGCGAGACCGAGCCAGGCGATGTCGTCGTAGTAGTCGTTGATCCACTTGCCGAAGTTGCGCAGCCGCAGAGATGCCACGAAACGGTCGATCAGTTTCAGCCGATTCGGTGAGGGATCCCGCAGTTGCGCGTCGACGAGGGTGTCCAGCAGATGCGCCTGCCACCAGTAGTTCCAATGCCAGTGGACGCGCTGATCGGCCGACGGCGGCCAGCCGCCGCGGCCAAGCACGGTTCCTGGCAGCCCCCAGACCCGGCGCAGATGCCGGTCGCGGATCGCCCGCTCGGCGGTCGCGGCCCGGTCGGCGAGAGCACTCATCGCGACATCATCCCTTGCCCGCTGACATACCGCTCAGTATGTTCAGGCGGTCCCCGACCTCGCGAGGTGCTTCATGACCACGGCGCATGTGACCTGCCCCCTGTGCGAAGCGACCTGCGGCCTGGAGGTGACGATTGACGAGAAAAGCCTGGTCACCCGCGTGCATGGCGACCGCGAGGACGTCTTCTCGGCCGACGGCATTTGAGCTCGAACAACTCCTGGATGCACAACCTGACACCGCTGGTACGCGGCGGAAACCGGTGCACGGTGCAGGTTCACCCCGAAGACGCGTCGCGGCTCGGGCTGACCGACGGCGGACTCGCGTCGGTGACGTCGCGGGCGGGGAAGCTCGAAGCGCCGGTGGAGGTCACGGCCGACGTCCGGCCCGGCGTCGTGAGCATGCCGCACGGCTGGGGACACGACCTCGACGGAACGCGCACCAAGGTCGCGACGGCGCATGCCGGGGTCAACTCGAACCTGGTCGCCGACGAGACCCTGCTCGACGTCCCGTCCGGCAACGCCGTGCTGAACGGGATCCCGGTGGAGGTCGCCCCGGTGTGATTTCCCGTGACTCGCGTGCTCGAAGGCGTAACTCGCGTGCTTGAAGACGGAACTCACGTGCTTGAGGGCGTAACACGCGTGCTTGAAGACGGAACTCACGTGCTTGAGGGCGTAACACGCGTGCTTGAGGGCGTTACCAGGCCTGGGTGAGGTCGGCGTGCTGCCGCACCCAGGCGTGCATGACGATCCCGGCGGCGACACCGGCGTTGATCGAGCGCGTGGTGCCGAACTGGGCGATCGAGACGACCAGTGCCGCGGTCTTCTGCGCCTCGGCTGAAAGACCGGGCCCTTCCTGGCCGAACAGCAGCACGCAGTCGCGCGGCAGTTCGGCGGTCTCGACGGGCTGGGAGCCGGGGGTGTTGTCGACGGCGACCACGGCGAGGCCCTCCTCCTCGGCGAAGGTCAGCAACCCGGAGACGTCCTCGTGGTGGAGAAGGTGCTGGTAGCGGTCGGTCACCATGGCGCCGCGCCGGTTCCAGCGCCGCCGCCCGACGATGTGCACGGCGGCCGCGGCGAACGCGTTCGCCGTCCGGACAACGGTGCCGATGTTGTGGTCGTGCTGGAAGTTCTCGATCGCGACGTGGAACGGATGCCGACGACCGTCCACATCGGACACGATGGCCTCGCGCCGCCAGTAGCGGTACGGGTCGACGACGTTGCGACGGTCACCGTTGGCCAGGAGTTCCGGGTCGTAGCGCTCGTCCGCGGGCCACTCGCCCTCCCACGGGCCGACGCCGACCTCTTCCCGGGCCACCCATTCGGTGGGGCCGGCTTCATCGGAGTTCACCGGGTGATTGTCACTCAGCCCATGCTGACGCGGTGCGCCGGTGCGTCGCCGTCGTGGTGGCGGTGCCGCCAGCGCTGGACCGTGCCGACGTAGGAGATGATCACGGTGGCCATCGCGATCACGACGACGACCGGCAGCATCGAGCGCGGGAACACCGTGTCGTAGAGGTAGTAGGCGTTGAAGCCGCCGGGCAGGTCACCGAGGCCCCGCTGGTGGCGGAAGTAGTTTTCCGCCGCGGTCAGCGGGCACGGCCACGGGAAGACATTGACGAGGATCCCCCATGCGGCGAAGAACACATGCGCGAAGATCACTTTCGGCCACCGCCACGCGAGAAAACCACCGAATCCGATGAACAACAGCGCGAAAACATGCACCGCGACTGTCACGTTCGCCAGGAAACCCGCCACCTCAAGCCCCCTTTCGCACCCCTACCAGCGACTTTACCCCGTTCGTATTGAGAAACGCTCACGAAAAAAGGGGCATCCTCCGATCACACACGGAGGATGCCCCCTTTGGGACGCTTTACTCAGGACAGACCGAGGTCGTCCTTGTTCAGAATGTAACGGTATTCGAGGCCTTCCTTCTCGATGGCCTCACGCGCTCCGGTGTCCCTGTCGACGACGGTCGCGACACCGACCACGTTCGCCCCGGCGTCACGCAGCGCCTTGACGGCGGTGAGCACGCTTCCCCCGGTGGTCGAGGTGTCCTCGACGGCGAGCACCCGCTGCCCCAGCACCTCGACGCCCTCGATCTGACGCTGCATGCCGTGCGCCTTGGCGCCCTTGCGGACCACGAACGCGTCGAGCACGACACCGTCGGTGGCCGCGGAGTGCAGCATCGCCAGCGCCACCGGGTCCGCGCCGAGGGTCAGGCCGCCGGCGGCGACGTAGTCCCAGTCGTGCGTGAGCTGCCGGAGCAGCTTCCCGATGAGCGGCGCGGCCGCGTGATGCAGCGTCGCGCGCCGGAGATCGATGTAGTAGTCGGCTTCCTTGCCGGACGACAAGGTCACCTTGCCGTGCACGACCGCCAGTTCGCCGACCAACCTGGCCAGTTCGAGTTTCGCCGCTTCTTCAACCCCGGGGTACGCCACGGCCGAGAGTCTTACACACGGCTCGCGGCGCACGTCCGGGGTGTTTCCTCCAGTGCGTTCAGTCGCTGCCGGACGTCGCGGCGTCCACGGCGGGCCCGCGGGTGGCCGCCCAGGCCGGGATCAGCGTCGCCACCAGCGCGAGGGCCGCGGCGATCCCGATGATGGCCAGGTAGATCAGCGGGGAGCCCATCGGCAGCAGGGAATCGGTCGCCACCAGGCAGAACGGGACGATCGCACCCGCCGAGACGACGGTGCCGAGCACGATCCCGATCACCGCGACGAGCCCGCCTTCGAAACCGGCCATCCGCAGCACCTGCGCCCTGGTCGAACCGGTGAGCCGCTGCAGGCCGAACTCGCGGCGCCGCCGCACGGTCGCCATCACCAGCGTGTTGGCGACCGAGATCACCGTGTAGGCGATGATCATCCCGACCATCAGGTAGTTCACCCACGCGCCGACGGCCTGGTCCGCGGCGTGCGCCGCGACGAGCGCGTCCCGGTCGCCGATGGACACCGGCTGCCCTGCCGTCGCCTCGCGAAGGCGGTCGGTCAGCGTCGCCACGTCGACGTCCGGAGCCGCGCGGACGAGCAGCTGCTGAGCCAGTCCGGCGGTGGTGTGCGGGGCAAGGAGACCGGCCGGGAGCAACAAGCTCTCGAAGCCGGGACGCTGGCTGATCACCGCGACCACCTTGACTTCGGCGGCGGTACCGTCGCCGAGCTTCAGGCTCAGCGTGTCGCCGATGCCGCGGCCGAAGTCCTTCGCGAAGACTTCGGGGAGCGCGACGGTGGCGCCGGTCAGCGCCGTCAAGGCCCCTTGGGTCACCTTGGTGTCGGTGATCGCCCCGGCGCCGGACGCGGTGAGGCCGACGGCCGGACGCCCGTCGTCGGAGGAGTCGTACGGCGCCTCGATGAACACGTTGCCGGTGACGAACTCGGACGCTCCGGCGACACCGGGCACCTGCTGGATCCGCTGGACAAGGTCCGGTGACAGCCCGCCCGCCGCGGAGCCGATCACGGCGTCGGCGCGGACGTCCTCGGTGAACGCCTGATCGGCCAGTTCCTGCTGGGTGGTCTGCAGGTAGATGTTCGCGGTCGCGATGCCGACGGCGAGCATGATCGGGGTGACCGCGCCTGCCGCCCGGACGATCCCGGCGCGGGTGTTGAGCACGGCGAGACGGCCGTCGATGCCGCCGACCAGGCGCATCGGCCACTGCAGGATCGACGTCATCACCTTCGCGACGCCAGGGGTGATCATCGCGACGCCGAGTGCCCAGAGAATCACCGCCGGACCCGCGGTGCTGGCCGCGATCGGGCCGGTCATCACGGCGACGGTCACGATGGCCAGCGCGGTACCGCCACCGAAGCACAGCGCGGCGAGCACGACACGCATCGGCGTCAGCCAGCGGCGGGTGACGGCGGCTTCGGCGAGCGCCTCGGTCGGCCGGATCTTCCCGGCCCGGCGTCCGGCGACGAAGGCGGCGATGAACACCGCGAGCATCGCCGCGCCCGCACCGACCACGGCGGGCAGCCAGCCCTGGTAGAAGCGCAGAACCGGGGGCACGACGCCGTTTTCGACGAGCTGACCGAACAGCCACTCGCCGAGGAACGGGCCGAGTACCGCGGCGAGCGCGGTGGCGAGGAGGCCGACACCGAGCGCCTCGCCGAGCACCATGCGCCGCAGCTGGCGCGGCGTCGTGCCGATCGCCCGCATCAACGCGAGTTCACGCGAACGCTGCTGGGTGGACAGGCTCAGCGTGCTCGCGACGACGAACATCGCGACCATTACCGAGAGCCCGCCGGACACCGCGGCGATGACGATCAGGTTGGCGCCACTCGAATCGGCCTCGGGGAATTCCGCGACGCCGCGGTCGATGCCACTCAGGACGGTGGCGCCGGCGGCGGCCTTCGCGACGCTTTCCCGCACGGCCTCGATGTCGGCGCCGGGCTTGGTGAAGACGCCGATGACGTCGGACTTGCCGGGGTGCCCGGAGAGCCGGGCGGCGTCCGCGGCGTCGAAGAACACCGCGGCCCGAGAGATCGAACGCGGCGCACCGGCCACGCCGGAGACACGGAAGTTTTCGGTCTTCCCGCGAGCGGCGATCTCCACGCTGTCACCGGGCTTCAGGCCCGACGCCGACTCGACGACGACCTCGCCCGCGGCGGGCGCGGCACCCGCTGTCAGCGCGTACGGGGTCAGCGCGGCGGAATCCCAGGCGTGGCCGAGAGCGGGCTGACCGACCGCCGCGAGCGGGAAGCTCACCTCGCCGACGACGTCCGAAACGCCGGGCACGGAACGGATCCGGGAGATCAGGGTGCTGTCGAGCCGGACCCGCTCGGGGAGCCGGACGCTCTCGGACTTGTGCTTGTCGTCGGGGTCGAGGGAGGCCGGGTCTTGTTTGGGCAGCTCGAACGTCTGATCGCCGGTGAGGAGGATCGGCGCGGCCGCGAGCCGCTGCGGTTCGGCGTTGCCGCGGATGCCGGTCTCCATGAGGCCACCGCAGGAGGCGACGATCAGCGCGCCGAAGAAGACGGCGATGAAGGTCCCGATGAACCCGCCCTTGCGCAGGCGCAGGGTCCGGAGCGCGAGTCGCAGCATCACGCACCCGCCCTTGCCGGGCTGCCCCAGGCACCAAGGTGAATCATGCGGTCGGCGACGACATCGGCGGTCGGCGCGTGCAGTTCGTCCGCGATCCGGCCGTCGGCGAGGAAGACGACGCGGTCGGCGTAGGAGGCGGCCATCGGGTCGTGCGTCACCATGATCACCGTCTGGCCGCCTGCGCGGACCGAATCACGCAGGAGGCCGAGGACCTCGGCGGCGGTGCGGGTGTCGAGCGCGCCGGTCGGCTCGTCGGCGAAGACCACGGCCGGCCGCGTGACGAGCGCTCGCGCGATGGCGACGCGCTGCGCCTGGCCGCCGGACAGTTCGCCGGGAAGGTGCTTGCGGCGGCCGGAAAGGCCCACGCGGCCGAGGATCTCCTCGACAACGCGGCGGTCCGGCTTGGCGCCGGCGAGCTGCTGCGGGAGCGTGACGTTCTGCTCGACCGTCAGCGCCGGAAGCAGGTTGAAGGCCTGGAAGATGAAGCCGACCCGGTCGCGGCGCAGCTTCGTCAGCTTCGTCTCGCTCATCCCGGCCAGCTCCTGCCCGTCGAGCATGACGGACCCCGACGTCGGCCGGTCCAGCCCGGCCGCGCAGTGCAGGAAGGTGCTCTTGCCCGAGCCCGAAGGGCCCATCACCGCGGTGAAGCCGCCGCGCGGGAACGCCAGCGTCACCCCGTCCAGGGCGATGACGCCCTTGCCGTACTCCTTGCGGACGCCGTCGAGCCGGACCGCCGCGTCACCGTTCCACCCAGTGTTCATGGGGAAAACACTAGGAACCCCAGGTCGGAAGCACCCGGGGGCGAACTTGCCTTTCCGGGGTAGGGCGCGCCCTACCTCACCGGCTCAGCGGGCCTCGCCGGTCTTGGCATCCACATTGACCTCATGTTCGATCCCCGTGCCATCGCGGACCGTGACTTCCCAGACAAGGGTGCCGTCGGTGGCGCGGTCGATCTCCATCTCGTCCAGCTCACCGGGCTGACGCTGCTGCGCTGTCCGCAGTGCCTTGACCGCGTCGACACCCGCCTGTCCGGCCTTCGCCAAGTCGTCGCCCGGTTTGGCCGTTTGCTGCTTGCCGAGGACCTGACCGCCGTCCCGGCTCACGCGCACCTTGTGTTCCTGCCCCTGTGACGCGACCTTGATCTCCCAGCCGTCGTTCGCGGGTTCCACATCGAAGACCCGCCCGTCGGGTACGGCGCCTGCCGCCGCTTCGATCGCCTTCACCGGCTGCGCGCTCTTCGCGCCTGACGCCGGTGTCGTCGGGCCCGCCGGCTGCTCGGTGGAACAAGCGGCCAAGGCCAGTGTCAGCACTCCGGCCGCGACAAGACGTGATGACCTCATGATCCACGGATACCCGCCCAGAACGGGCCCGAACCGTCGCCCGGCCGGATGGCACTGTGGGGTGAAGATGGTTCTCGACTCAGGTGCGGCCCTTGCCGCCGAACCCGCCGCCGAGTTTGCGCAGCACCGCCCTCGGCAGCAGGCCGCCGACCGCGACGATCGCCTTGTACTGCAGGCTCGGTACCGAGATAACCTTGCCACGGCGCAGATCCGCGAGTGCCTCGTCCACCACCTGCTCGACGCGGAGCCAGAAAGCCTTGGGCCCTGGCTTGTCCAGCCCCGCCCGCTCGTGGAACTCCGTGATGGTGAAACCGGGGCACAGCGCCATCACGCGGATGTTCTCCGGCAGCGACGCCGCGACGCCTTCGGTGAACGACGTGACCCAGTTCTTGCTGGCCGTGTACGTGGAACCGCGTCCGCTGAAGAAACCGGCGACCGAGCTGACGTTGATGATCGCGCCCTCGCCGCGTTCGATCATTCCCGGCAGCGCGGCGCGGGTCAGCCGCAGGACGGCGGTGACGTTGACGTCGAGCTGACGCTGCAACGCGTCCTGCGGGATGGTCCAGAAATCGCCGTTGAGCCCGAAACCCGCGTTGTTCACCAGGAGGTCCACCGGCTCCTCGGCCAGCCGGGCCTCGACCAGCGCACGTCCGTCCACTTCGGACAGATCGGCGGGAAGGACGACGACGCCGACGCCGTGTGCCTCGACCAGCTCCGCGGCGAAGCTCTCCAGCCTGTCGACGTCGCGGGCGACGAGCACGAGGTCGTACGCCTCGGCGGCGAGCCTGCGCGCGAACTGTGCGCCGATGCCGGCGGTGGCGCCCGTGATCAGGGCGGTTTGTGTCATACCGGGAACCTACTCGCCGGGTACCCGGAAGCGGGCTGAGCCGCCGCGGCCGACGCTTTCCCGGTAGCATCACGGGCAGTTCTGATCGCGTCCGGCGCGATGCGGCGCGCATCGGTCCGGAGCCTGGACGCGAAGAAGCACGCGTGCGCTCGGCATGTCGAACCTACTCCAGCGACCGCCCGCTCCGGAGTGGTCGCCGAATGGGTGCGTCATGTCCTGGCTAGCGGGCTCCTGGATTTCGGTCGGGCTCCTCTTCATCACCGTCTTGGGCACTCTCGCCCTCTTGCGAACGCTCCTGGCGAAGCTTCCGGAAATCGCCAAGGACAAGGACGTCAAGGTCAAGATCCGGCCCTTTCGCGGCATAGACCTGGAACTCACGTCGTCGAAGAAGGCACCGGAGCCCGACGAGCAGGGATGAGTGTCACCCACCGTGGGGGCCTGACGTGCGTCCGGCAAAGCCGGGAAGTATCGTCCCGGCTCATGGGGAAGCACAGCAGGCGCAAGCCGAGCTATCTGCCCAAGGTCGCGGCCGGTGCCGCGCCGCTGGCGTTGCTGTTCGCCGGCCCCGCCACCGCCCTCGCCGCCCCAAGCGACGCGGCGATCCCACTGCCTCTCGACCACAAACGCGAAGGCACCCTCGACCGCGGAGTCGGCCTCTCCCGCGAAGGTGACACGCCCATCCTTCGCGGCTTCGTGAGCAGCACCGAACGGAACGTCTACAGCAAGGACCTCGGTGACGCGAAGCTCGTCGCGGACGTCCGCCGGTCGGTGAGCGAAAGCGTCGAGACCCGCGACGGCGTCACGATCCGCCCGGACAAGGTGCGCGCGCTCGCCGCGTCGAAGACCGCCGAAGCCGTCACACAGGGCCAGCGGAACACGATGAGGCTTGAGCGCTACGGCACCGTCGCCGCCGGGAACGAGACCAAATTCGAGCGGAGCGGCGCGCGGCTGACCGACGCCGCGCTCGACCCACGCACCGGCACCGCGTCCCTCGTCACCGAGGACGGCCGCGGGCTCGGCGCGTCCGAAGGGACCTATCACGCCGTCGGGCCGCTGCCAGGGTTCGGCGTCATCAACGAGACCGAGCAGCATGCCGGGGGCGGGCTCGGCCGGACACTGCGGCTTGACGGCGCCTTCTCCGGCGACCTCGGCGGTGCGATGGAAGCGGGCCGTTCGTCCGGGCACGCCGTCGACCTCGGCCAGTTCGCCGCGGTCGGGACGACGTCGGCGCAGCACGGCGGCGGCTGGTTCACCGGCGACCTGCCGCTGGACGTCGGCTCGGGTGGCGACTTCGGCCAGGAACACGTGCTCGGCGGCACCGTCGGCCCGGCAACCGGGCTGGTGACCACCGAGCAGGTCGCGAGCCTCGCACAACACGGTGCCGCGCCGACCGGATCGGGCGCGAACACGCTTAGCGGCGACCTCGGCGTCGACGAGGTGGCGAACATCCACGGCGTCACGACGACGTCGGGCCGCGGGGTCCTGCCCACCACCGATCCCGGCGGGGCCGGGCACGTGACGCAGTCCGGAACGCTGGACCTGACGGTGCTCGGTCAGCCGACGCACACCGGTGTCATCGCCGGTGCTTTACCGCTGGAACTCAAGCAGTTCTAGGCCTGCGGCTCGACATCCTCGGCGCCCTCGGCCTGCCAGTGGCGGCCCGGGGCCGCCGCGTTGTCGTAGTCCTCGTCGAACGGGTCCACGATGTCGGCGATCTCGCCGAGGTCGCGCAGCAGCCGTTCGAGCCGCGACGGCCCGGCGTTCGGGGCGACGCTCGCGAGCACCCACTCGTTCTCCAGCCACGCCACACCGACGTCGCCGCCGAGCGAATCCGCCGCGTCGACGAGTTCCTGGGTGATCACCTTGCGGGCACCCTCGGAATCGTCCGCGAAGGCGTAGCGCTGGCCGATCGGGCCGAGCATCTCGGGCATGCCCTGGCGCTGGAACGGCACGCTGGACAGCCACATCTCCAACGGCGTCTCGTGCACGCGGTTGCAGCGCACGGCGACGACGACCGCCGGGATCTGGCCCTCGGTCTCGATGTCGAAGATGAAGACGGGGCGCCGCCCGTCGGAGGTGAAGGTGGACCCGGCCACGACGTTGACCGCGGCTTGCGCGCCGAAGTACCCGATGGCCCCGCCGGACCACTGCCGCGGCAACCGCTCGTCCTCCTCGACGAACTGCCAGCCGCGCAGCTCGGCCCAGCGCATCCGCTCGCGGTTGCGCGAGCCTTCCTTCGCCCGGTCGGCCGCGAGCAGCCCGAGCCCCGCCACCAACGCGACGGCGGCGATGACGAACCAGATCCACGCCGGAATACCCACGCCGGTCAGGGTATCCCCCTGCGCTCACCGGAAGTGATCGCCGGGCACCGTGTCGCGCTACCCCTTTCGGTGCCACAACACCGGAAGACCTGCCGAAACGTCGACAAATCGCTGTATCGCCAACCGCTCGGGCCGGTCGCGAGTGGCAAGTCGGGTTCTCTTGAGGGCTAGGTCAACCCCTGGCGTGGTGCCTGGGCTCGCTGTGCCCCGGGGCTCGCTGTGCCTGGCCTGTTTGCCGAGTTCGCCGCCAGAGCGAAGTCGTAACTCGCGTGCTTGAACACGTAACTCGCGTGCCTGAACACGTAACTCGCGTGCTTGAGCACGTAACTCGCGTGCCTGAACACGTAACTCGCGTGCCTGGACGTCGAACTCGGTGTGCGGGGTTTGAGCACGCGAGTTCCGCCTTTAAGCACGGGAGTTACGTCTCTGAGCACGCGAGTTACGGCTTTAAGCACGCGAGTTGCGGGTTGGGGCACGCGAGTGCGGTGCCGCGCCGCGACGACCAGGCACCTTCTCGCTCGAAGGCACTACCTTCGCCTTACCCCTCGATAACCCGACCTGCCATTCACAACCGGGCCCACCGCCCGAAGGGGTCGCGGGGCTTTGGTGCTGGTTTAGGAAGGACATGAAGGCCCCCTTCCTGTACCTAGGCGCAAGGAAGGGGGCCTTCATGTACTTGGCAAGTAGTCGACTACTTGCGCTCGGCGTGG
>NZ_JBFBBY010000117.1:0-23961 GCF_040682875.1 Amycolatopsis sp. NPDC051071
ACCGACTTTGCCGGGGCCCTTGCGCTAGGCGCAAGGAAGGGGGCCTTCATGTACTTGGGAAGGGTTGGGAAGGGGGCCTTCACGCGCCGCTGCCGTGGCTGGTGAGGCTGTCGGGGCTGGGCGCGCTGGTCGTGCCGCACCGTGAAAGTACGTCAGTCGTCCTCGTCGGCGCTCTTCCGGCGCCGCGTCTCGGTGCGGGCCGCGAGGGCGTTGCGGTGCTTGACCAGCTGCGAGACGAGCGAAGCGGCGTCGCGCAGGGCCTCCCGTGTGTCGAGTTCGTAGTCGTAGTCCGACGACTGATAGCGCGCCCACGCCAGTTCGGTGTCGGTGCCGACGGCGGTCGTCCGCAGCCACGCCACCGTGGTGCCGATCATCGAATCGAGCTGGGTCAGCCGCGTGTGCAGCCCGCCGGGCCCGCTTTCGTCCGGTGCCTCGGCGAATCGGCTGGGTTCGTCGACGGCTTCACCCAGCCGCTCCCGTGCGATCTCGCGGGTGATCTCTTCGGCCTCGCGGGGCAGTTCCGCGGCGAGTTCCCATCGGCCGTCCACGAAACGCTCGACCAGGACGATCGCGGAGTACCCGTGCAGTGTCGTGGTGCGGTGCACGACCGTGCCGTACGCCAGGTGGAAGGCCATGCGCGCAGGCTACTCAAGCGGGAGGCCGTTCCCTCTCCGGCGGGAGGGCGGCGCGGGCGAAGGACGGAAGGCTCGGCCTCGACCGGGAAACACCTGGTACTGGAGGGGAAAGTCATGAACATCAAGGCCAAGATCGCCGCGGTCGCCGTACTCGCCGTCGCGGCGGGAACGCTGGGGGCGACGCAGGCGACGGCGGCGTCCGGTTCGGCTGTCGTGGGGTCGGCGGGCGGACCGCTGACGTTCCCCGGTTACGACAACGACCCGGTGCGGTTCGACTTCGCGGCGTTCGGCGAGCCCGGCAAGTCGTCGGGCCGGTTCCACGTGAATCACGTGACCAAGGACGGGAAGCTCGTCGCCGACTTCGACGGCCGGGTCGACTGCGTCTCGCGTGCGGGGCGGCTCGCCATCCTGACCGGCGTGATCGAACGCGCCGACATCCCCGGGCTCCCGGTGAACGTCATCGGCCGCCGGGTCGGCTTCTCGGTGCAGGACGAGCCGCGCGGCCACGACAGCATCGGCTGGAGCTGGGCGTACGGCTCGATCGAACAGGACGTCCTGCCGTGCACCGGCCCGGTCCCGTTCTTCAAGACCAGCACCGGCGGTTACGTCGTCCGCTGAATCGGCTTGACCCTCACGCCACGGGAGGGTTCAGCCTGGTTCGCATGATCGAGACCGTGTACCGGGACGACGACGGGGAGCACGTCGGCTATGTCGCTCCTTCGTCAAACGACCGTTGGCAGGCACTGACCGTTTTCGGCTACCCGCTCGGCGGGCCCGCCGCCTTCGACGACTCCGTCGCGTTGCTGGAGGCCGAAGGTCTCGCCGTCCTCGCTGACCGGTGGTCGGTCAAACACGGCGACGACTGGTTCACCTGCCGTCTGGTCGAGACCTCGCCCGAAGCGGTCGTCGTCCAGATCAACGACTTCGGCGCCGAGGATTTCGGCAGGCACATCAGGCTGGAGCGTCCTGGACCTGAGGTGCTGAAGCGCGCTTAGTGGTGCGCGCGTCGGGGGCACCGTCGAGGAAGCCACCCACCGGGTCGTCGTCTCCGGCGAGGCGGACCAGGTCCTTGCGTGGTTGATAGATCTCGCGGATCACCAAGGCACACAGGCCGAGCACCGCGAGGTCGCGGAGCACGACGGTGCCGAGGAACCAGTCCTCGGGCAGGCCTTTGTTGTCGACGCCGAGGTAGTACATCATCCGCGGCGCCCAGACCAGCGCGTCGATGATCATCCAGCCGAGCAGCAGCCGCCAGCGTGGGATCGCGAGCACCGCCAGCGGCACCAGCCACAGGGAGTACTGCGGGCTCCACACCTTGTTGGTCAGCAGGAACGCGGCCACCACGAGGAAGGCCAGCTGCCCGAGCCGGGGACGGCGTGGCGCGTTCAGCGTGATGTACCCGATGCCGGCGCAAGCGGCGAGGAACAGCGCCGCGACGACGACGTTCAGCACGACCGGCGTCTCGCCGGCGGTCAGCTTCCCGTCGAAACCGGTCCAGCCCGACAGATGGGAGATCACGTTGTAGAGCGAGTCCGGATCCATCGGGCGCACGGTGTTGAGCCGGAAGAACTCCCACCAGCCGGTCGGCGCGGCGAGCGCGAACGGGACGTTGACCACCACGAACGTCGCCACGGCGAGTCCGGCGGCGAGCGCCCACTGTTTGAGCTTCCCCGCACGCAGGCACAGGAAGAACAGCGGGATGAGCAGCAGCAGCGGATACAGCTTCGCCGCCGCGCCGAGGCCGAGCAGGAGGCCAGCGACCTCGGGCCGTCGTCGTGCCAAGGCGAGCAACGCGGTCGCGGTGAACGCGGTGGCGATCGCGTCGAAGTTCGTGAAGGTGTGCACCAGCACCAGCGGCGAGATCGCCACCAGTACCGCGTCCCACGGACGGCGTTTCAGTGATCGGCTGGTCGCCCACACCGTCACCAGCCAGGCCAGCGCGAGCCAGAGCGCGGAGAGGTTGAAGTAGACGGCGACCGGGAGCGCGCCGGGCAGCCAGCCCGATCCCGCCGCCGAAAGCCAGGCTTCGGCGAGCTTCGCGTTGATCCACTGGAACAACCCGGTGGCGACCGGGTACTCCATGTACCGCGTCGTCTCCTTCGCCGTTCCGGCGTTCTCGGTCCACGAAGTCACATACGGGAAGGTGTCCGGGTCGTTCAGCCGCTCGGAGCTGTAGAGCGGGATGATGTCCGAGTAGCACATCGCGACGAACGGGCGGTTCGCCCGCCAGTCGAGCTGGCTCATCCCGGAGTCGTCGGTGTACTGCTGGATGCAGGACGCCTTGCCGAACCACGAGAGCAGCAGCGCGAGGCAGGCCAGCAGCAGCCCGACACGCTGTGGTGACCAGAACCAGTGCCGCCCGACGGCGGCGTGCTCGCCGAGCGGCCCGCCGATCGGACGGCTGGCCGCGGTCACGAGTGGTTCGTTCCAGCTCGGGATGACCCGTTCACCCGGGGTGAGGGACAGCGGGGCCTCGCGCTCCGGCGAAGTCGTCTGGTCGGACACGTGGCGGATGTTAGCGCCTACCGGGGTGACTCCCCGGTGATTTCGCCGCCGCCGTAGAAACCGGCCAGCACTTCGGCCGCCGCCCCGAACGCGACGACGTCGTCGCCCATCTCGTCGAGATCGACCTGAATCCGTTGCCACTGCGGCAAAGGCAGCAGTTCCCGCAGCCGCGCGGTGACCGTGTCGCGGTAGATTTCCGGCGCCGCGCGGACCGACCGGCCGGTGAGCACGACGCGTTCGAGGTCGAGGACCTGGACGAGGTCGGCGAGCCCGATCGCGAGCAGCCCGGCCGCCTCTTCGGTGGTCTTCGCCGCGTTGTGCAGCACCTCGACGCAGCCCCGGCGCCCGCACGCGCAGCGCGGTCCGTCGTAAGCGAGCGTGGTGTGCCCGAACTCGCCGGCGTTGGTCCGCGGGCCGCGGTACAGCCTGCCGTCGATCAGCAGGCCGACGCCGATGCCGGTGCCGACGAGCACGACGGCGGTCGCGGTCGCCTCACCGTCGGGCCAATGCTGGGCGAAGGCGGCGGCGTTGGTGTTCTTGTCGAGCCGCACGGACAGTCCGGTGCGCTCCGCGAGCAGGTCGCGCAGGGGGACGTCGTGCCAGCCCGGCATGTTCGTGGCGTCCCGGACGACGCCTTCGCGGTGGTCGAGCGGGCCGACGGTGCCGACGCCGAGGCCGAGGACACGCTCACGGTCGACGCCGTCGAGCAGCGCTTCGGTCGCGTCGGCGAGTGCGGAAACGGCCTGGTCCGGCGTGAATCCCGGCAGCAGGACCCCGCTCCGCGCCGCGATGATCTTCCCGGTCAGATCGGTACTGACCACTCGGAAGGAGTCCCGGTCCAGCTGGGCGCCGAGGGCGTGCCGGGCGTCCGCGCGGACCCGCAGCAGCGTACGTGGTTTGCCGACCCCGGCCGCGGGCTGCCGCTCCTCGTTCAGCAGGCCGGCGTCGAGCAGTTCGGGGACGATCTTCGAAACGGCCTGTTGCGTGAGCCGGGTGCGTTCGGCGAGTTCGACGCGGCTGAGCCCGCCCGCGCGCAGGATATGCGCGAGCAGCAGCGCCCGGTTGTGCTGGCGCAGGCCACGCAGATTGACCCCGGTCTCCGGCATAGCGGGCATCCTGCCACGGCTGGCCGATTAAGCAACACTGTTGTTTAATGAAGCTCATGGCTGACTTGCGAGTGGGGCTCTTCGGATACGGCGTCGGCGGGCGGGTCTTCCACGCGCCACTGATCAGCGCGACGCCGGGGCTGACCATGGCCGCGATCGTGACGTCGAACCCCGAGCGGGTCGAGCAGGCACGCGCCGGCTACCCGGACGCCGAGGTGCTGCCGGACGCGGATGCGTTGTTCGCGAAGGCGGACGACCTGGACCTGGTCGTGGTCAGCACGCCGAACCGCACCCACGTCCCGCTCGCGCTCCGGGCGATCGACGCGGGTCTGCCCGTCGTCGTCGACAAGCCCTTCGCGCCGACGGCGGCCGAAGCGGCGAAGGTCGTCGAGGCCGCGAAGGCCAAGGGGGTCGGACTGACGGTCTTCCAGAACCGCCGCTTCGACTCGGATTTCCTCACCGTCCGGAAGCTCATCGACGCCGGACGTCTCGGCGACGTCTTCCGCTTCGAGTCGCGCTACGACCGCTGGGTGCCGAAGCCGAAGGACAACTGGCGTGAATTCGGTGACCCCGCCGAGGCGGGCGGGCTGCTCTACGACCTCGGCGCGCATATCGTCGACCAGGCACTGCAACTGTTCGGCCCGGTCGCGGAGGTCTACGCGGAGATCGACAAGCGCCGTCCCGGTGTCTCCGTCGACGACGATGTCTTCGTCGCACTGCGGCACACCAACGGCGTGCGCTCGCAGCTGTGGGCGTCGGCGCTCGCGGGGACCCGGAACCCGCGCTTCCGCGTGCTCGGCGACAAGGCGACGTTCACGAAGTACGGCCTCGACGTCCAGGAGCCGCAGATCAAGGACGGGAGGCGGCCCGGCGAACCCGGCTGGGGCGTGGAACCGGAGTCGGACGCCGGCAAACTCGGGGTGAACGACGACGTCGAAATCGTGCCCACCGAGGTCGGCCGCTATGAGGACTTCTACGCGCGGGTGCGGGACGCGCTGCTCGGCAAGGGCGATTTCCCCGTCGATCCCGCTTCGGCGATCGAAACGCTCCGGGTCATCGAGGCCGCTCACCTTTCCGGCGCAGAACACCGCGTCGTCACCCTTTAGCAGCGAAAGGGCCCTTCACCTTGTGTGGTGAAGGGCCCATCGCTCAACCGTTGCCGCCTCTGCCGCCCCCGCGGCCGGGACCATTGCCGTTCCCGTTTCCGTTCTCTTCCTCGTTGTTCCCACTGGACGTCGGAGGAGTGTGCGAGCTGGGCGGCTGCTCCTCCTCGTTCCGCGAGGACGGACCGCTCGACGGGCCGCTCGGCGGCGTGCCGGTCTCGTTCGTGTCCTCGTTGTCTTCCGGCGGGGTCTGCGTCGACGGGATGGTGCTGGTGTCGTCCCCGCCGATCATCTTGACCTTGTCGAAGCGCTCCCCCGGTTTGCCGGTCAGGTACAGGGAGAGGAACTTCTGCCAGATTGGCCCGGCGATCGTCGAACCGAAGATCGGCTTGCCGTTCTTGCCCTTCAGTGCCTTGTCACCGTCGCCGCCAACCCACACCGCGGCCGAGATCGACGGCGTGTAGCCGACCATCCAGGTCTGCGAGTTGGCGTCCTTCGCCCACGCGGGTTCGCCGCCGCGGTAGGTGTGCTGCTGGGTCCCGGTCTTGCCGGCGCACTCATGTCCGTTGGGGCACTTGAGCTTCGAGAACGGGACGACACCCTTGAGCGCCTCGGTGACGTTGCCGGCGATCTGCTTGCTCTTTCCGGAATCGTCGGAGAACGCGGGGTTCGCCTCTTCCGGAGCCGAGTACGCGGTCTCGTCCTGCGAGTTGGTCACCTTGACGACGAAGTGCTTGTCACGACGCTGGCCGTCGCCCGCGAAGGTCGCGTACGCGGCGGCCATGTCCTCCGGGCTGATGACCGTCTGGCCACCGCCGAGCGAGATGTTGTTGTCGCCGGTGAACAGTTCCGCGGTGCCGTCGGGAGCGGGTTTGACGCCCGCTTCCTTGGCGGCCTGTGCCACCGGGCCCTGTTTGGTGACGGAGTAGACCATGTCGTAGAACACGGTGTTCGCCGAACGCTGCATTGCCTCGGACACCGTGCACTGCTGCGAACAAGTACTGCCAGGGCCCGCGTTGCGGATCTTCCGGCCGCCGATCTCGCGGTTGTTGGAGCCGTCGAACGTGGAGTTGAGGCCCTTGCCCAGCTTCAGGTACGCCGTGAGGTCGAACGGTTTCATCGACGAACCGGGGTTCTGCGGCGTGTTCGCCCAGTCCCGGCCCTTGAGCTCCTGGCCGTTCGGGCCCTTCACGATGGACGGGCCACCGTAATACGCCTTCACCCCACCGGTTTTCGGATCGACGGCGACGAGCGCGTTGAGCATGTTCTCGTCGTTCTGGCCCTTCATCCCGTCGGCGATCGCCTGCTCGGCCGCGGCCTGCGCCTTCGGGTCGATCGTGGTGTGGACCTTGTAGCCGCGGGTGTAGTAGATGTCGCCGGTGATGCCGTTCGCGGCGAGTTCTTCCTTGACCTTGTCGCGGATGAACGGGTTCACCACGCCGGCCTGCTGCTTGTCGGCCTGCTCGATCGGGGTCGGGAACTGCAGGTTGGCGCGGTCCGCGGCGGAGAGGAACTTGTTCTCCACCATACGGTTCAGCGCCACCGTCCAGCGTTCCGTCGCGACCTTCGGGTTCTCCGAGCGGCCCGGCTGCTGGATGAGGCCCGCGAGCAGCGCCGCCTCGCTCGCGTTCAGCTCACCGGCCGGCTTGCCGAAGAACGCCTGCGCGGCCGATTCGATGCCGTACGCGCCGCGGCCGAAGTAGATGATGTTCAGGTACGCCGAGATGATGTCCTTCTTCTCGTACGTCTGATTCATCTTGAAGGATTTGGCGAGCTCGGTCCATTTACGGCTGAGCGACGATTCGTCGTCCCCGCTGGCGACCTTGATGTACTGCTGGGAGATGGTCGAACCACCGCCCTTGCCCGCGGTCACCTGGTTGTAGACCGCGCGAAGGATGCCGCCGACGTCGAAGCCGGAGTTCGTCTCGAACGAGGCGTCTTCGGTGGCGATGACGGCCTTCTTGACGATGTCCGGGATCTGCTCCGGCGTCAGGATGTGCCGGTTCCCGCCCTTGGGCACGTCCTTGCCCATCTCGGTGTTGTCGGCGTAGTAGTAGGTCACCGCCTGGCCCTGCGTGGCCGCGACGGCCTGCGGCGAGGGGACGTCGACGGCGAAGTAGGTGATCACGAACGCGATCCCCGGGATCACCACGAACAGGCAGAACAAGGCGAGCAGCACCCGCCGGACGCGTCTCCATTTGCGTTTCTTGCGTTGCGCGGCGGTGAGGATCGGCTTTCCGTCCTCGCCGGTCTCCTGGACGTACTGCTGATCGTCATACGGCTCGTCGTACCGCTGCTCCGTGCCGTTGTGCTCGTGGTGCGTGATGAGGTCCGGCTCCTGCTGCGGCGCGACCCGCGGCCGCTGGGGACGCGGGTGCTGCGGCGGAGGTTGCTGCGGCGACTGCTGCCGTTGCCACGGTGCTTGCCCGGGGCCCTGCGGCCCTTGGCCCGGCCGCTGCCCGTACCCCGGAGGCGGTCCGCCTGCCGGACGGCGGGGTGGTCCGGCCGGGCGTTGCGGACGACGTGCGGGGTCAGGGTCCTGACCTGGCCATCCGCCGTGGGGATCGTCGTTCACTGTGACGTCCTCCGAACCTTTCCTGGTGAGCGCGGTCCTGCGGTCGCAGGTCTCCTTCTATATAAGACGTATCGGATCTGTTCCGGTTCACCGGGTGCAACGAAAAGAAGGTGTGCCGGGCCTGTGCCCGGCACACCTTCTTCAGTCATTTCGCCTGGTCAGCCCGTGTCCCCGGTGTTCGGGAACAGGGGATCGGAAGTCCCCGGCCCTGGTCTGGTCGGCTTAGTGGACTTGGGCGGTTTCGTAGGCCATCCGCTGGGTTCCGTCGGTTCGGTCGGCTCAGTCGGGATGGTCGGCGTCGGAATCGTCGTCGGCGCCTCGCTCGTCGGCGGCGGCTCGGGTGCCTTCGACGGCGTCGTCGTCACCACCGTCCGCGCGTCCTTGCCGATCGCCTTGACGTTGTCGAACTTCTCCGACGGCTTGCCGGTCATGTACCGGGACATGAAGTCTTCCCAGATCGGACCGGCGATCGTCTTACCGTAGATCGGCTTGCCGCCCTTGTCGTGCAGCGGCTTGTTGCCGTCGCCGCCGACCCAGACCGCGGTCGAGATGGCCGGCGTGTAGCCCACCATCCAGGTCTGGGCGTTGCGTTCGTGGTAGCTCACCGGGTCGGTGTCCTTGAAGTCGTACTGCTGCGTTCCGGTCTTGCCGGCACAGTCGTGACCCGACGGGCACTTCATCTTCGAGTACGGGATGACTTTTTCGAGCGCGTCAGTGACGTTGCCGGCGATCTGCTTGCTCTTGTCGGCGTCGCTGTTGAACGCGGGCGTGCCCTTGGGAGCGGTCTCGTCGATCTCGACCTCGTCCTGGGCGTTGGTCATCTTGGCGACGAAGTGCTGCTTCTGCCGGACGCCTTCACCGGCGAAGGTGGCGAATCCGGCCGCCATGTCCTCCGCCGTGGTGACCGTGCCACCACCGCCGAGGGCGATGTTGATGTCGGGGCTCAGCTTCGCCTTGCCGCCCTTGTCCACCGTCATGACGCCGGCTTCCCGCGCGGCGTCCGCCACCGGGTCGACCTTCGTGACGTTTCGCACCATGTCGTAGAACACGGTGTTCGCGGAGATCTCCGTCGCCTTCGCGACCGTGCAGACCGGGCCGCAACTAGAGCTCTCACCCGCGTTGCGGACCGTGCGGCCGTCGAACTTCCGGTAGTTGGTCCCGTCGAACGTCTCGCCGAGGCCCTTGCCCATCTTCAGGAACGCGGCCAGGTCGAAGGCCTTGAACGACGAACCCGGGTTGTGCGGGATATCCGCCCAGTCGTTCGCCGGGACCTTCTGTCCCTTGTCGTTCTCGGTCCAGTCCGGACCACCCCAGTAGGCGACCACACCGCCGGTCTTGGGATCGACGGCGACCAGCGCGTTGAGGAGGCTCTCGTCGGTCTGGCCCTTCATCCCCTCCGCGACGGACTCCTCGGCCATCTTCTGCGCCTTGGGGTCGATCGTCGTGGTGATCTTGAAACCACCCTGGTGCAGCTGGTTCTGGTCATAACCGCGGGCCTCGAGTTCGTCGATCACGCGGTTGCGGATGTGCAGGCTCAGCGTCCCGGCGTCGTCGGCCTTGGCCTGCGCCTTCGGGATCGGCGTCGGGTACTGCGCGGCGGTGCGATCGGCCGGGTTCAGCCAGTTGTTGGACACCATCTGATCCATCACGAAGTTCCAGCGCTTCTGCGCGTAGGGCTCGTTTTCGGATCGGCTCGGGCCCTGGATCAGGCCGGCGAGCAGCGAGGCTTCGGACGCACTGAGCTCCTTGGCGGGCTTCTTGAAGTAGGCCTGCGCGGCCGCCTCGATGCCGTTCGCACCGCGTCCGAAGTAAATGGTGTTGAGGTACGCGGTGATGATCTCCTCTTTGGACATCTGGTTGTTCATCTTGAAGGATTTGGCCAGCTCGGTCCATTTACGCGTGAGCGTCGGTGCCTCGTTGGCGGTGGCCTTCTTGATGTACTGCTGGGAGATCGTCGAACCGCCGCCCTGGCCGCCGGTGACGTTGTTGTAGACCGCGCGCAGGATGCCGCCGATGTCGAAACCGGAGTTGGTCTCGAACGACGAGTCTTCGGCGGCGTACACGGCGTGCTTGACCACGTCCGGGATGTCGCCCGGTCGCAGGATGACCCGGCTGCCGCCCTCGCCGGGCGCGATCTTGCCCATCGGGCTGCCGTCGGAGTACATCAGCGTGATCGGCTGGCTCTGCAGGCTCGCGACGCTTTCCTGGGACGGGACGTCCACCACGAAGTAGGTGATGACGAACGCGATCGCCGGCACCACGACGAACAGGCCGAACATCGCGTAGAGCACCCGGCGGATGATCTTCCACCGGCGCTTCTTGCGCTGCTTCGGCGTCAGTTCCTTTTTCTTCTTGTCGCCGTCTTCGCCCTCGGGTGGTTCGTCGTCGTACTGATCGTCACCCTCCGCGGCGAACGCGGCGTCTTCGTGACGATCGTCATAGCGGTCGTCGTACGGGTCGTGGCCGGACCGGTGCTCGGTGCCGTTGTGCGCGTGGTGCGTGATGAGGTCCGGCTCACGCTCGTACGGATCCGGCTCGACCGGGCGGACCAGCGCGGTCGCCTCGTCGGCAGGCGGACGGCGTCCCTGCTGGGAACGCTGACCACCTGGTCCGCCAGGTCCGGCGGGGCGGCCACCGGGTGGCGGGGGTCCCTGCCTGCGCGGGGGCATGCCGTTGGACCGGCGCGGCGCCGCGGGACGGCGGGGCGCGTCGTCGTCGGACGGCCATTCCGGACCGCCTGAGGGCGCGGCACTTTCACCACCCGGCCATTGTGGGTCCGCGGGGCGTGGAGCGGCGGCACGGGGCGCGCCGCCGGGGGGCGTCCGGCGCTGGGGGCGGCGCGGGGGTTCCTCGCCCGGCCAGCCGGGTCCGTCCTCTTCACCCGGCCATGGGGCACGGCGAGGTGCATCAGGCTCCTGACCTGGCCAGGAGCGGTTGCGATCGTCGTTCACGAAGGGGCCTCCCAGACCGGCGCTTCGGGGCACGCCGCCCTGTGCTCAACTGCGTTTTCGATACCTGTCACTGACCCGCTGTCCTCCGTGGCCGGGTCCGTGGCCGGGTGTTTCCCGGATCCCCGGTACCGAGGACGTAGGACCGCACCAGGTGGTTCCAGTGGCAACTTCGGCAGACCTCGACGTCATAGACGGTGAACTCCGCGAAGTGCCCGTCCATCCGTACCAGCTCGTCCGGTGTCTTCGCCGATCCGGCGACGTGCTTGAGCTCCTCGCCGTAGACCCAGGAGACCAGGGTCAGTTTTTCCCGGTGACAGACCGGGCAGTCCTGCTCACCTGGTCGTCCGTGGAATTTGGCGGCCCGCAGGAGGTACGGGCCCGCGTCGCAGACGTCGTATGTGCCGACCCGTCCGGCGTGGACGCCCTTGAGCAGCGCGCGCCGCTGTAAGGCGTAGTCCACTACCTGCCGCTGGTTTCGCACGCCAACAGAGTACGGGCTCTTGCTGTGTGGTCCACGCCCCGTTCTTGACGCGACGGTGCGTGCGCATCCGGACACGCCGACGATTCGACAACTATCCGATGAATTTCGTCCGGTTCCGGCTACTCGATCGGGGTTAGCTGCACCACTCCGATGTATCGGCGCGATATAGTTGGCCGGTAGGTTGACCGAGCCGGTCTCGTTGGCCAACGCGATCGGTCGCGGTTTGTTCCCGGAAGGGGGGCGGTGTGCTCGAGCTCGCGATCTTGGGGCTGCTGCACGAGACCCCCATGCACGGTTACGTGCTGCGCAAACGTTTGCACGAGACGCTCGGGATGTTCCGGACGTTCTCGTACGGCTCGCTGTACCCGACGCTGCGTCGGCTGCTTCGGTCCGGTCACCTCGTCGAGGAGCTCGAAGAGGTGGAAGACCGGGCATGGGCACGCCGGGGCAAGCGCGTGTACAAGCTCACTGCCGAGGGCAAGGAGCGATTCGCCGAACTACTCGGCGACGCCGGCCCGCAGACGTGGGACGACGAAGGCTTCGGCGTCCACCTGGCGTTCTTCTCGAGGACACCGGCCGACGTCAGGATGCGCATCCTGGAGGGCCGCCGTCGTCGGGTCGAGGAACGCCGTGAAGGACTTCGGACGGCGATGGCGCGGGCCGAGGAGAAGATCGACCGCTATACCCGTGAGCTGCACCGGCTCGGGCTGGAGTCCAGTGAGCGGGAGGTGCGCTGGCTCAACGAGCTGATCGCGCACGAACAGGCCGAGCAGCGCGGCCCGGAGACCTGAGGCGCTCTCCGTGCCCGCTGAGCACTACCTACAACTGTTGGACGAATGAAGGAGAAACCGGCATGGGCGAGAACCGCCGCGTTCGGGTGGCCATCGTGGGCGTCGGCAACTGCGCGGCCTCGCTGGTCCAGGGCGTTCAGTACTACCGCGACGCGGATTCCAGCACCCGCGTGCCCGGTTTGATGCACGTGGAGTTCGGCGAATACCACGTCCGCGACATCGAGTTCGTCGCCGCGTTCGACGTGGACGCCAAGAAGGTCAGCCGCGACCTGTCCGAGGCGATCTTCGCCAGCGAGAACAACACGATCAAGATCGCCGACGTACCGCCGCTGGGTGTCACCGTGCAGCGCGGTCACACCTACGACGGACTCGGCCGCTTCTACCGCGAGACCATCGAAGAGTCCGACGAGACCCCGGTCGACGTCGTCGCGGCGCTGCGTGAGGCCGAGGTCGACGTGCTCGTCTCCTACCTGCCGGTGGGCTCCGAAGACGCCGACAAGTTCTACGCGCAGGCGTGCATCGACGCCGGTGTGGCGTTCGTCAACGCGCTCCCGGTGTTCATCGCCTCCGACCCCGAGTGGGCCGAGAAGTTCCGCGCGGCGGGCGTGCCGATCGTCGGCGACGACATCAAGTCCCAGGTCGGCGCCACCATCACGCACCGCGTGCTGGCGAAGCTGTTCGAAGACCGCGGTGTCCAGCTCGACCGGACCATGCAGCTCAACGTGGGCGGGAACATGGACTTCCTGAACATGAAGGAGCTCGAGCGCCTCGAGTCGAAGAAGATCTCGAAGACCCAGTCGGTCACTTCGCAGGTCGACCGCGAACTCGGCAAGGGCAACGTCCACATCGGACCGTCGGACTACGTGCAGTGGCTCGACGACCGCAAGTGGGCCTACGTCCGGCTCGAGGGCCGCGCCTTCGGCGACGTGCCGCTGAACCTGGAGTACAAGCTCGAGGTGTGGGACTCGCCGAACTCGGCGGGCATCATCATCGACGCCGTGCGCGCCGCGAAGATCGCGAAGGACCGCGGCATCGGCGGCCCGATCCTGTCGGCTTCTTCCTACTTCATGAAGTCGCCGCCGGAGCAGTACGACGACGCCAAGGCTCGCGACGAGGTCGAAAAGTTCATCCGCGGCGAGGCGTGATCTTTTAGCCCTCGGCCAAGTGTCATGAAAGGGTCATTCCTGACGAAATTCGTCAGGAATGACCCTTTCATGACGTTCCGGGGCGGGATCAGTCCTTCAGCAGCGCCGCAGGCAGATCCGTGATCTTCGAGATCACCGTCGTCTGCGCCAAAACCGCCGGATCCGGCGGGAAATGCGGATTCGGCACCGCGTACACCGTCATCCCCGCCGCCAGCGCGGCGCGAAGCCCGTTCGTCGTGTCCTCCACGGCCGCGCAGTTCTTCGGCTCCGCGCCCAGCAGTTCGGCCGCCCGCAAGTACACGTCGGGTGCGGGTTTTCCCGCGCCGACCTGCTCCGAAGACACCGCCGTCGGCACCGGCAGCCGCGTGATGTCCAGGAAAGCCTTGATCAGCAGCGGCGGTGACGAACTCGCGATCGCCACCGGCCAGTGCTTCGCGACCTCGCGCACGACGTCCGGTCCGCCGGGGATGATCGGCGGCTTCTGCGCGTAGCGCCGCGCCATCCGGTCGACCACCACCTGCGCGACGTCCGCCGGCCGGAGCCGCACGCCGAGGTCGTGTGCCAGGTAGGCCGCCCATTCCGGGGTGCTCATCCCCTGCATCGCCCGGGTCGACTCGGCACGCCAGGTGCCGTGGAACTCGTGGACGACCGCCCGCCGGACCTCGTCCCACATCGTTTCCGAATCCACCAGGACACCGTCGAGATCGAAGATCACCGCTTCCACACCCTCAACCCTAGGCCGAGGCGACTTGTGCGGCAGATTACTTAGCCATGCTCAGTACTTTTAGTTAGCATGGCTAAGTGACCACGAAAGCCGTCGATCTCGCGCATCGGCTCCGCCCGCTGGTCTTCCGGCTGTACTACCTCGTGCGCCGGGAGACCCCGCAGGTGCAGCTCACCCTCACCCAGGGATCGGTGCTGTCGGAGCTGCTCAACGGCGGTCCCCGCCGGATGAGCGCGCTCGCCGAACTGGAGCGGGTCCGGATGCCGACGATGACCGACGTCATCCGCCGTCTGGAACGGCTTGGCCTGGTCAGCCGCGGGAAGGACCCCGCGGACGGCCGGGCCGTACTCGTCGAGGTCACCGAAGTGGGGCAGCGCTTCCACCGGCGGCTGATCGTCGCCAGGGAGGAGTTCCTCCGCGAACGCCTCATCGAACTGGACGACGCCGACCGCGCCGCCATCGAGGCCGCGCTACCCGCACTCACCAAGCTGCTGCGGCAGGAAATTCAGGAAGACAAGAAGGAGGAACTGATCCGCGATGAGCGCTGAGCACCACTCGAGCCTGTTGGACGCACTGAAGGGACAGCCAAAACAGGTATGGATCACCGCGTTCGCCGCGGTCATCGCGTTCATGGGCATCGGGCTGGTCGACCCGATCCTGCTGTCGATCGCCGAGGGCCTGCACGCGACGCCGTCCGAAGTGACGCTGCTGTTCTCCAGTTATCTCGGCGTCCAAGCGGTCGCCATGCTGGTGACCGGCGCGATGAGTGCCCGGTTCGGGGCCAAGCGGACCGTGGTCGTCGGGCTGACACTGGTCGTCGTCGCCACCGCGCTGTGCGCCGCGTCCGGGTCGATCGAGCAGCTCATCGGGCTGCGCGCGATCTGGGGCCTCGGCAACGCCTTCTTCATCGCCACCGCGCTTTCGGTCATCGTCGGCGCCGCGACCGGCGGCCAGGCGGGCGCGATCCTGCTCTACGAAGCCGCGCTCGGGGTCGGCCTCGCGATCGGCCCGCTGCTCGGCGCCCTGCTGGGCAGCATCTCGTGGCGCGGCCCGTTCCTCGGCACTTCGCTGCTGATGCTGTGCGGCCTGGTGCTGTGCTCGATCTTCCTGACCGGCGACGCCAAGGCGAAGCGGCCGAAGATCCGCCTGCTCGACCCGTTCCGCGCGCTGAAACACGGCGGGCTGTTGCGCACGTCGATCGGTTCCGCGCTCTACACCGCCGCGTTCTTCGTGGTGCTGGCCTGGTCGCCGTTCGTGCTGGAGTGGAGTGCCGTCGCCGTCGGCCTGATCTTCTGCGGCTGGGGCCTTTCGGTCGCCGTCGCGGGCGTGGTGCTGGCGCCGAAGCTCGCCGCGAAACTCGGTGAGCGGCACGCGACCGTGGTCGCCGTCTTCGGTTACGCCGTCCTGCTGCTGATCATGGCGATCCCGAGCAAGCCGGTGCTGGTGGTCGGCATCATTCTGTCGGGGCTGGTCTCCGGTCTGCTCAACACGCTCTTCACCGGGACGGCCATGTCGATCAGCGACGCCCCGCGTCCGGTCGCGAGTGCCGGGTACAACTTCTGCCGTTGGCTCGGCGGCGCGATCGCCGCGACCGTCGTCGGCCACCTGGCCGAGTGGTTCGGCGTCAAGCAGGCGCCGTTCGTGATCGCCGCGATCCTGTGCGTTCTCGCCGGTGCGCTGCTGACGATTCGCGAGAAGACCGCGGACCCGCACACGATTCCGGCCGAAGCGGTCCTTGTCGGCGAAGAGATGTAATCCGTACAAAAGGTGAACGCCGGACCAACGGGGGGTTTCCTCCCGCTGGTCCGGTGTCTAGCGTCGGACCTCCCGAACTGCAGATACGGAGGTCCGCGTGAAGTTCCTTCCCTTGCTGGCCGGCCACTCACCAAGCCGGGCGTCAGTGACCTGTACCTATCGCTGTGGTGACGCGTGCTTCCACGACGCGCCGAACACCTCGGACAATCCCACCTTCGCCGACGTGCTCGGCGTGGTGAGCCGCCGCGGCGCGCTGAAGGCGAGTGCCGTCGTCGCGCTGGCCGCCGGGACGCCACTCGCCCTCGCCGCGCCCGCTTCCGCCGCCCCCGAAGGTCGTCCGAAGCCGCCACCGGGCACCGACTACGAACGAGTGAAGCCGAATACGCTTGACGCCGTCGTCGTGCCCGAGGGTTACGAGCAGGGCATCGTGATCCGCTGGGGTGACGCGGTGCTGCCCGGCGCGCCGGAGTTCGACTTCGGCAACCAGACCGCCGCCGCACAGGCCAAGCAGTTCGGCTACAACTGCGACTTCGCCGCGCTGCTGCCACTCGACCACTGGGGACTCTCTTCGCTGCTGGTCACGAACCACGAGTACACCTCGGAAGAGTTCATGTTCCGCGGGTACGACCGGAACAACCCGACGGCGGAGCAGGTCAAGATCGCCTGGGCGGCCCACGGGCTGACCGTCGTCCAAGTGACCCGCGAGCGGAACACCGGGCACCTGCGGCCGAAGATGTCGCGCTACAACCGGCGGATCACCCTGCACACGCCGTTCAAGGTGACCGGCCCGGCGGCGGGCAGCGAGCTGCTCAAAACCGCCGCCGATCCCACCGGCACGGTGGTGCTGGGCACGATGAACAACTGTTCCGGCGGCGTCACGCCGTGGGGCACGATCCTGTCCGGCGAGGAGAACATCAACCAGTATTTCGGGAACGCGGACACGGTGACCGATCCCGTGGCACGCAAACGGCTCGCGCGCTACGGCGTCAACGGCACCGCGACCACCCGGAAATGGGAGCGGTTCGACGCGCGCTGGGACATCGCCAGGGAACCGAACGAGGCCAACCGCTTCGGCTGGGTGATCGAGCTCGACCCGAACGATCCGGACAGCACCCCGGTCAAGCACACGCATCTCGGCCGGTTCAAGCACGAGACGGCGAACATCCGGATCGCCGGAGACGGCCGTGTGGTCGCCTACTCCGGTGACGACGAGCGCTTCGAGTACATCTACAAGTACATCTCGAAGGGCCGGGTGAAGCCCGGCGACAGCGGCCATGCCCGGCGGCACAACATGACCCTGCTCGACGACGGCACGCTCTACGTCGGCCGGTTCACCGGCGACAGCCCGGCAGCCGAGATCGACGGCACCGGGAAACTGCCCAGTGACGGCGAATTCGACGGCAGTGGCGAGTGGATCCCGCTGGCGTCGGGCAAGAAGTCCTTTGTGGACGGAATGACCGCCGAGGAGGTGTACGTGTTCACCCGCGAGGCGGCCGACCGGGTGGGCGCCACCAAGATGGACCGCCCGGAGGACATCCAGGCCCATCCGCGTACCGGCCGGATCTATTGCGCGCTGAGCAACAACGTCGATCGCGGCAAACCCGGCAAGGAGGGCGCCACCGAGCCCAATCCCCGGCTGAACAACAAACACGGTCAGGTGCTGGAGTTCGAGGAGCACCGCGGGGACGCGCTCGCGCTGAAGTTCAGCTGGCGGTTGTTCCTGGTGTGCGGCGACCCGGCCTCGCCGGATACCTACTTCGCCGGGTTCCCCAAGGAGCAGGTCTCGCCGATCTCCAGCCCGGACAACGTGGCCTTCGACAAGCACGGCAACCTGTGGATCTCCACCGACTCGGCCGGCGCGCTGGGTATCAACGACGGCCTGTATTCGGTGCCGCTGGAGGGCCGCAACCGCGGCGAGCTGAAGTTGTTCCTCACCGTTCCCCGGGGTGCGGAGACCTGTGGCCCGATCGTCGAAGAGAAGATCGTCACGGTCTGTGTTCAGCATCCGGGTGAAGTGGACGGGGCGAATGCCGACAAACCGGCCTCTCATTGGCCGGACGGCGGCGGAAGTCAGCCACGGCCCTCGGTGGTGGCCGTGTGGAAACCCAGCAGGCACGGCTTGGCCGACATTGGTTCGTAGTCGGTAAACAGCGTTCTAGCTGTACCTTTCGTCGATGGCGCGCGGCCGATCCGGCAGCGCGCCATCGTTCGTTCGCGTGCTGTTCATCTGCTGGTGGGTACTGGATCGTTTTGGTCGCTTACCGTCACGGCGTTCCCCTGACTGGATTACGTGAACCCACCGCGACCATGGAGGCCTTGTGTCCTTCGAGCCTCAGCGGCTCCTGCCGTTGATCACCTCCCATCCCGGTGGCCGCTCCGCGGTCACCTGTGAGTACCGCTGCGGCAACGCTTGCGCCCACCCCGAGCCCAACACCTCGGACAACGAGTACTTCGGCGACATGGTCAAGAACGTGCTGTCCCGGCGTGGTGCGCTGAAGGCCAGTGCCGTGCTGGCCGCCGCGGCCGGTGGTTTCGCCGCGCTTTCCGGCACGGCGGCCGCCGCCGAGCCCGCCGACGTCGCCGGTGCGGGCAACGGCAAGCCGGGCCGCCCCGGACGTCCGGTCCCCGGCACCGACTTCGAAGCGGTGCCGCCGAACAAGATCGACGCGGTCACCATCCCCGATGGCTACGACCAGCGCGTCGTCATCCGCTGGGGTGACGCCGTCGAATCCGGCGCCCCGAAGTTCGACTTCGCCAAGCAGACCGCGGCCGCGCAGGCCAAGCAGTTCGGCTACAACAACGACTTCGTCGGCCTGATCCCGCAGGATCCGCTGGGCATCCGCAACCTGCTGGTGGTGAACCACGAGTACACCACCGAGGTCCACATGTTCCCGGCCGACCAGTACGACCCGGCCAACCCGACCGAGGAACAGGCCAAGATCGCGTGGGCCGCGCACGGTCTTTCGGTCGTCCAGACCTTCCGCGACCCGATCGGCGGCGCGTTGCGCGCGGTGCCGAGCCCGTTCAACCGCCGCATCACGCTGAACACCACCTTCGAGGTGCGTGGCCCGGCCGCCGGTTCGAAGTTCCTCAAGACGTCCGCGGATCCGAGCGGCCGCAAGGTCTTCGGTACCCAGAACAACTGCGCCGGCGGCGTGACCCCTTGGGGCACGGTGCTTTCCGGTGAGGAGAACGTCAACCAGTACTTCGCCAACGCGGCGAGCGTCACCGACCCGGTCGCGGCCGCGCGGCTCAAGCGCTACGGCTTCTCCGGTGCCGCCACCACCCGCAAATGGGAGCGGTTCGACAAGCGGTGGGACCTCGCGCAGGAGCCGAACGAGGCCAACCGGTTCGGCTGGGTCGTCGAGATCGACCCGAACGACCCGAACTCGACGCCGATCAAGCACACCGCGCTCGGCCGGTTCAAACACGAGGCCGCGAACATCAAGATCACCAAGGACGGCCGTGTCGCCGTCTACTCGGGTGACGACGAGCGCTTCGAGTACATCTACAAGTTCGTCTCCAAGGGCAAGTACAAGCCGGGTAAGAGCGCGTACGCGCGGCGCCACAACTCCGCGCTGCTCGACGACGGCACCCTGTACGTCGCCCGCTTCACCGGCGACAGCCCCGGCGAGATCGACGGCACCGGGAAGCTCCCCAAGGACGGCGAATTCGACGGCGTCGGCGAGTGGATCCCGCTGGTTTCCGGCGATAAGTCCTTTGTGGACGGTTTCACCGCCGAAGAGGTCTACGTGTTCACACGCCAGGCCGCGGACAAGGTCCAGCCGACCAAAATGGACCGTCCCGAAGACATCGAGCCCAACCCGGTCAACGGCCGGATCTACGCCGCGCTGACGAACAACAGTGACCGGGGCGCGGCGGGCAAGGCAGGTGTCGACGAGCCGAACCCGCGCGTCAACAACCGCAACGGGCACGTCCTCGAATGGGAAGAGGACCGCGGTGACTCGGCGGCCACGAAGTTCTCGTGGCGGCTGCTGCTGGTCTGCGGTGACCCGAAGGTGGCGGACACCTACTTCGGCGGATTCCCCAAGGAGCAGGTCAGCCCGATCTCCTGCCCGGACAACGTCGCGTTCGACCGGCACGGCAACCTGTGGATCTCCACCGACGGCAACGTGCTCGGCGCCAACGACGGGCTGTTCTCGGTGCCGGTCGACGGTCCGGAACGCGGGCACGTCAAGCAGTTCCTCTCGGTGCCGGTCGGCGCGGAGACCTGCGGTCCGGTGGTGACCGACCACCTCGTGCTCGTCGCCGTGCAGCACCCTGGTGAGAACGCGGCCGGCTCCGCGAACCCGACGTCGCACTGGCCGGACGGTGGCACGGCACAGCCGCGGCCGTCGATCGTGTCGGTGTGGAAGAAGGGCCGCTGGGGCCAGGTCGGCCGCATCGGCATCAAGTAAGGAGCAGGGCGCCGCCGCCGTGGGAAGACGGCGGCGGCGCCCGATCACTCTCGGTTCTCCCCTGATCGGGGCGATCGTCGACACGGTTCAGCGATTACGGAACGCCCATCGGATAACTAGCTTCAGCCCGGTGAAAAGGGCACTGGTCTTGATGACGGCAGGCGCGCTGGCACTGACCGCGGGGATCGTTCCCGCGCTGGCGCAGGCACCGGCCGTCCCGTCGTTCGCGGTGAAGGCGGAGGTGCGGGATCCGGCGAGCGGCGCCTGGGGAGCCACGGCGACGCTGGGGGCGGGCACCACCGCGAACTACCGGTTCACGGTGACCAACGACGGCACCGCACCCCTGACCGACATCAAGGTCAACGACCCGTACTGCGACGTGAAGCCCGCGCCGATCGCGACCCTCGACGGCGGCAAGTCCGCCACACCCACCTGCGACCACGCGAACGTCACCGAAGCCGACAACGACCACGTCAGCACCGTGACCGTCGCCAGTGGCACGCTGCCGAAGAAGACCGCGACGACGACCATCAAGGTCACCCCGGCACCCGCGATCGACGAGATCGGCGAGTTCGTCTGGCACGACGTCGACCGGAACGGCCTGCAGGACGCGGGCGAGGCAGGCATCGCCGGCGTGAAGGTGACGCTGAAGGACGCCTCGGGCATCACGCTGGGCACGCTCACCACGGACGCCGGTGGCAAGTACCGCTTCAGCAAGCTGAAGGACGGCATTTACCAGGTCTGTTTCGACATCAGCGCGGTTCCGTCCTACGGCTATACGGCGAAGGACGCGGGCGACGACGCGAAGGATTCGGACGCCGATCCGGCGACCGGCTGCACCGCGACCACCACGGTCGGCCCTCGCAAGCGCCTGGACCTGACCCTCGCGGCAGGCCTGGTCGAGCCCAAGAGCAAGCTGGGCGATTTCGTCTGGCTGGACAGGGACAAGGACGGCCTCCAGCGCCGCGACGAGATCGGTGTCCCGGACGTGAAAGTCACCTTGAAGGACGCTTCGGGCACGGCGGTGGGTTCGACCGTGACCGGCCCGGACGGCCGGTACGCCTTCGACCAGCGCTGGGGCTCGTATCAGGTCTGTTTCGACGCCGGCGCGCGTCAGCTGACCCGGTCCGGCGCCGCGCGGTACAACGGCACGGATTCGGCGGCGGACCCGGCGACCGGGTGCACGCCGGTGACCAAACTGGGGGCGCCGGAGGATCTGACCAGGGACGCCGGGCTGATCGAGCCGTAATTGTCGGTGGGTGGCGCTAGCGTCGCCCACCGTGACCACTCATCTCGATGCCACCCGCGAGTCCTACGACACCGTCGCCGAGGACTACGCGACGCGGATCGGTTCGCTCTTCGCCCAGGAGCCGATCAGCCGCTCGATGCTGGCCGCGTTCGCGGAGCTGACGAGCGGCCCCGTCGTCGACGTCGGCTGCGGGCCGGGGCACGTCACCGCACACCTGGCCGCACTCGGGCTGTCGGTCTCGGGTGTCGACTTGTCGCCCAAGATGGTCGAAATCGCCCGTCGTCAGCATCCTGACCTGCGGTTCGACGTCGGCTCGATGACCGCACTCGACCTCCCGGACGGTGAACTGGGCGGTCTCGTCGCCTGGTGGTCGATCTTCCACCTGCCTCCGGCCGAACTTCCGGCGGTGTTCGCGGAGTTCCGCCGGACCCTCGTGTCCGGCGGGCAGCTGCTGATCGGGTTCCACGTCGGTGACGAGCGCCTCAGCCCGGAGCGGGCGTACGGCCACCCTGTCTCCTACGACGCCTACTTGTTGCGGCCCGACGTGGTGGCGGGCCTGCTCGGCAAGGCGGGCTTCGAGGTCAAGGCGCGGCTGACCATGGAAGGGAGGAAGCGACCACAATCCTGCTTGCTCGCCAAGGCGGTTTGACGCGCGGGCCGCGGACCTGATCTCCTGCGCACGCAACCGAATCGGGCGGGGCCATGGCGCAAACGAGTACGACCACGGGTGAGAACACGCACGCGTGGCCTTCGCGTACCTGGTTCCGGCGCCCGTCCACCTGGACGTGGTTTGGCTTCGGCCTGGTGCTGGTGGTCTACGCCGACCTCGCCTGGCGCCGCCGCTGGATGAGCGACGACGGGCTGATCGTGCTGCGGACGGTCCGGCAGATCCTCGCGGGCAACGGCCCGGTGTTCAACATCGGCGAACGGGTCGAGACCAACACCAGTCCTTTGTGGACGGCGATACTGAGCGTTCTGGGCCTGATCCCCGGAGTGCCGCTGGAATGGATCTCCGTCGTCACCGGGCTGATCTTCTCGGTCGCCGGACTGCTCCTCGGTCTGGACGGTGCCCGGCGGCTCTACCAGCCGCTGGCGTTCCACGGCCTCGCGCCCGCCGGGGCACTGGTGGTGTGCGCGCTGCCGCCGTTCCGCGACTTCGCGACGTCCGGGCTGGAAACCGGCCTGATCACGCTGTGGCTGGGCGGCCTGTGGTGGCTGCTCGTCCGTCACAGGTCCACAATGGACGAACTGCGTACCTGGCCGGTCGCGCTGGTCGCCGGGCTGGGGCCGTTGGTACGGCCGGATCTCGCGCTCTTCGGCGGCGTCGCGTTGCTGGCGTTGCTGGTGCTGTTGCGGCCGGGACGACGTCGTGCGCTGGGACTGTGTGCCGTCGCGGCCGCGCTTCCGTTGGTGTATCAGGTGTTCCGGATGGGCTACTACGGCCTGTTGACGCCGAATACGGCACTGGTCAAGGAGGCGTCGGAGGCGAACTGGGCCCGCGGTGGGGAGTACCTCGCCGACCTCGTCCGGCCGTACTGGCTGTGGCTTCCGCTGCTGGTGCTCGCCGCCGCGTTCGCCGTTCTTGTGTCCACTGTGGACAAGACGTTCGTGGTGCTCGCCACGGTCCCGCTCGTCGGCGCGGTGCTGCTCTCGCTGTACGTGGTGCGGGTCGGTGGGGACTTCATGCACGGACGCATGCTGCTTCCGGCGTTGTTCTGCCTGTTGCTCCCCGTGCTGGCCTTGCCGGTGACGAGGGTGACCACGGTGTTTCTGCTGGTCGTCGGGATCTGGGCGTTCGTGGCCGCCGGATCGCTGCGGCCGTCGTACTCGGCGTCGCCGAAGGCCGTCGGCATCACCGACGAACGGTCGTTCTGGTCGCGTTCGACCGGGCACGAACAGCCGATCCTGGCCGAGGATTACGCCGACTACCCGTCGATGCCCGCGACGCTGGACGCCATCCGCGCCGTCGAAGGCCCCGCCGTGCTGGTCCAGGACTACTCGACCAGGCGCTGGTACGCGTATCCGACGGACCGGCCCTACGTGACCGTCGCCGCCGACAGCATGGGTGCCCTCGGTCTGCTGATCCCGCTCGACATGCGGCTGCGTGACGGCTACGGCCTCGCGAACCCGTTCGCCGCGCATTCGACGTCGCTCCCCAACGGCCGGACCGGGCACCAGAAGTGGCTGCCGCCGGTCTGGGAACTGGCGAATTCCGCGCGGCTCCCGATCAACGCGGGTGGCCCGGTCAAACCCGAGGACGTCGCCGCCGCGCGGCTGGCGCTCAGCTGTCCGGAGATCGTGGCGATCGACGTGTCGGTGCGGGCCCCGCTGACCGCGGGCCGGTTCGCGGACAACCTCATCGGGTCATTCACCCGTGGCTCCGTGCGGTTCCCGCGAGTGGCGTCGGTACCGGTCGCCTGCGGGTGACTAGGGCGTGTCTGACAAATCTCGTTCGTGGTCTTCGCGCCCAGGTGGTTCCTGGCGGCGCGGGCCCTTCGACCGAGTACGTCCAGTACGAGGCCG
>NZ_JBFBBY010000118.1:0-23670 GCF_040682875.1 Amycolatopsis sp. NPDC051071
CCGCGTACAGGCTGCCCCCCCCGCCCGGCGAGGTACTTCACAATAACTATCCGTCGTTGTCTTGGGGCGACCCCAACCTTAATAAAATGTCCTATGGGGACCCCTCATGACATCTTGACCGCGACCGCGGCCGGAGCCCCAGTACCCGGCTAAACCGAAGAAGACTCCTTCACGTCCTCGGTGAGCGGGTCCACGGAGCCGTGCCGCAACGACAGCAACCCGCCGACCACGAGCGTGATCACCACGCCGCACAGCGTGTACCAGGGCCAAGCCAGCGCGACGGTGTTCCCCGAAGCCTTGGTGAAGTCGATGCCGATCAGGCTGCCGTCGGGTTTGTTGAACTTGACGCCGAGGATGACGAACGCCATCACCAGCACCGTCGACACGAAGGCCACGATCGCGTCCGCCTGCCTGGCGCGCTTGAACAGCAGGCCGAGCAGGAACGCGCCGAGCAGCGCGCCGTAGGTGTAGCCGGTGATGCCGAGCGCCTGTACCACGATCGGGTCGGCCGAGGTCTTGTTGGAGGAGGCGAAGAAGCCCGCGCACAGGATCAGCGCACCCGCCCAGATGATCGTCCAGATCCGGCCGTGCTTCAGCCGGTCGGCTTCCGGCAGCTGCCTGCCGATCACCCGTTCGTAGACGTCGGTCACCGTGGACGACGCCAGTGCGCCGAGCGACGAACTCAGTGCGGCGGCGAGGATTCCGGCGATCACGAACCCCGAAAGCCCGCTGGGCAGATCGTTCACGATGAAGTTCGCGAACAGTTCGTCCTTGTTGGCCAGTCCGAGGCCTTCCGGCTTCGGCTTGGTCGGGGCCAGGCCGTTGTACAGCGCCCACAGCAGCACGCCGATGAACAGGAACAACGCGAACTGGATGAACACCACGAAACCGCTGGCGACCAGTGCCTTCCGCGCGGCACGCAGGTCGTTGGTGGCCTGCAGGCGCTGCACGATCAGCTGGTCCGAGCCATGCGACGCCATCGAGAGCACGGCGCCGCCGATCAACGCGGTGAAGAACGCGTACTGCCCGGTGAGCATATTCGAGGAGAAATCGAAGATCTGGAACTTGTTGGCGTCGACGGCCTTGCCGAACCAGCCGTCCGGAAGCCTGCCGGCGATCGCCCAGACCACCACGACCGCGCCGAGGATGTACCAGAGCATCTGGATCGCGTCGACCCAGACGACCGCGCGGACCCCGCCGAAGAAGCTGTAGAGCACCATCGCGATGCCGAGCCCGACGACGATGGTCCAGTACGAGACGGTCAGGCCGTAGGCCGCCATCACTACCTTGATCGGGATCGCGGTGGCGAACAGCCGGATGCCGTCGGCCAGTGTGCGGGTGAGCAGGAAGGTCACCGACGCGGTGCCCTGCAGTCCACTGCCGAACCGTTTGCCCAGGAAGGCGTACGCGGTGACCAGGTTACCCGCGACATACCGCGGCAACAGCACCATCGACACCACGATCCGGCCGGCGATGTAGCCGATCGCCAGCGCCAGATACGTCATCCCGCCCTCGCCCGGCGTGGCGATGTAGGCCACCGTCGGCACGGAGAGCACGGTGAGGGTGGACGTCTCCGCGGAGACCACCGAGAGGCAGGCCACCCACCAGGAGATCTTGCCTTCGCCGACGAAGTAGTCGGAGCCGGATTTCTGTTTGCCGCCGATCCAGACGCCCAGCAGGGGCATGCCGACCAGAAAAAGCCCGATGATCGCGAGGTCAAGTGCGCGCATCCGTATCTCCTATCGCTCGCCGGTCGTCGCCGCTACCCGTAGCCGGGTCACGGTTGAGGAATGAGGGGCGGGAAGCCGCAGGGGACCCGCGCCCGGGGTGATGCTGCCGAGCAGCCGGTCGCCCCGGGCCCCGGTCGCCGACGGGAGGTTCCCCGTGACACCGGACCAGGTCAGCCAGCCGAGCAGAATGGTCAGGTATGCCTCTTTGCCCGCGCGCGGCAGCCCGTGGTCGTCACTGGTTTTCAGTGCGGTACCGGGCAGGTTCTTGGCGAGCGAGGCCATCAGCGCCGGATTGTCGGCGCCGCCGCCGGAGACGATCAGTGTGGCGATGTCGTACCGTCGGCATTCCGCCGCGATCGTCACCGCGGTGAGCTCGGTCAGCGTCGCCAGCAGGTTCTCGGCGCCGACCGGCGGAAGCCCGTCGAGTGCGGCGTCGAGGTAGGCGCCGTTGAACAGTTCCTTGCCGGTCGACTTCGGCGGCGCGGCCGCGTAGTACGGGTCGAGCAGGAGTTTCGCCAGCAGATCGGGGCGGACGTTCCCGCGGCTGGCGAGCGCTCCGCCGATGTCGGCACGCCTGCCGGTGACGCGGTGCGCGGCGATGTCCATCAGCGCGTTGCCGGGTCCGGTGTCGTAGGCGCGAACGTCGCCATCCGGCGGCACCACGGTGATGTTCGCGATGCCGCCGATGTTCAGCGCGGCGACCGGGCCGGAGGCCGCCATGTCCCGCAGCCACAACGCGTCGAGCGTGCTGGCGAGCGGTGCGCCGTGCCCGCCTGCCGCGACGTCGCGCACACGGAGGTCGGCCACCACCGGCAGTCCGGTGCGTTCGGCGATCCACGCCGGATTCCCCAGTTGCAGCGTGCCGCGCGCGGTGCCGTCCTCGACCCAGTGGAACACCGTCTGACCCAGTGAGGCGACGACGTCGGCCTCACCGCCAGCCAGTTCGTCGATGCCGCGGGCGGCCGCCTCGCCGAAGGACTGCCCCACCAGGGTGTCGAGTTTCGTGAGCTGTTCGGCGCTGCAGGGGTTCGGCGGCAGCGCGTCGAGCAGGGCGTGGCGGAGTTCGTCGGGATAGGGGACTTCGAACTGTCCGAGCGGGACGAGTTCGACGGTGTCACCGTGCGCGCGTAGTTCGGCGGCCGCCACGTCGATCCCGTCGATCGACGTGCCGGAGATGAGTCCGATCATCCGGACCCCAGTGCCGGAGAAAACAGTCATTCGGTGTGGTTTAGCCCTCTTTCCCGAGGCCGCGCAAGCAGACAAGTTTCTTCTTGTCCGAACTGAGTCCTATCCGGTGGGTACTTGACAAGATCGGCTTCCTTCCCGTGGGGCGTCTGAGCCGGGCCGAGTGCGGATGCGAGGATGGCGCCGTGTCGAACACCCCCTGGTTCTGGATCGCTGTCGTTGCCGTCGTGGTCCTGGTCGCCGTCCTGGTGGCCGGGCTGTTCATCGCGCGCCGCCGCCGGATCAGCCTGGACGAGTCCAAGGCTGCCGAGGCCGTCGAGCGCGGGAAGCCGAAGGGTGGCGGGTACACCGCGACCAGCGGGATCGCGCTCGCTCCGGGCGGTGAGAAAACCGAAGAGCCGGTCGAGGCCGAGCATCCGGTCGAGGACCGGCCCGAGGTCGACGGCCAGCCCGCGGTCGGGGACGACGCGGCGGTGCCGAGGGATTCCGCGCAGCGCACGGTGCGCGACGTCGAACTTCCCGAACCCGCCGCTCCCGCCGAACCCGCCGCTCCCGCCGAGGAGGCGGCGCCCGCTCCCGACGAGGAGATCGCCCCGGCGTCCGGGCGGCTGGAGCGGCTGCGCGGCAGGCTGGGCAAGTCGCGTTCGGTGTTCGGGCAGAGCCTGCTCGGCCTGCTGGGTGCCGGTGACCTGGACGAGGACTCCTGGCAGGACGTCGAAGACACGCTGCTCATGGCGGATCTGGGTGCCGCGACGACCACCGAAATCGTCGAGCGCCTGCGTGACGAGCTGAAGCGCCGCGCCGTGCGGACGTCCGAAGACGCGCGCGCGGTACTGCAGGAGGTGCTCACGGCCGCCTTGTCGACCGACGCCGTCCGGTCCGTCCGTGCGCTGCCGCACACCGTCGACGGTGTGAAGCAGCCCGCCGTCGTGCTGGTCGCCGGGGTCAACGGCACCGGCAAGACGACGACCACCGGCAAACTCGCCCGCGTCCTCGTCGCGCAGGGGAGCACCGTCGTGCTCGGCGCGGCCGACACCTTCCGTGCCGCTGCCGCCGACCAGTTGCAGACCTGGGCCGAGCGCGTCGGCGCGGAGGTCGTGCGTGGCAAGGAAGGCGCGGACCCGGCGGCGGTCGCCTTCGACGCGGTCAAACGTGGCACCGAGGCGGGCGTGGACGCGGTCCTGATCGACACCGCGGGCCGTCTGCACACCAAAACCGGCCTGATGGACGAGCTGGGCAAGGTCAAGCGAGTCGTCGAGAAGCAGGCGAAGGTCGACGAGGTGCTGCTGGTCCTCGACGCCACCACCGGGCAGAACGGGCTCATGCAGGCCCGCGTGTTCTCGGAGGTCATCGACGTCACCGGCATCGTCCTGACCAAACTGGACGGCACCGCGAAGGGCGGCATCGTCTTCCAGGTGCAGCGCGAACTCGGTGTGCCGGTCAAGCTGGTCGGCCTCGGCGAGGGTCCGGACGACCTGGCGCCGTTCGAGCCGGGCGCCTTCGTGGAAGCCCTGCTCAGCAACTAGCCCAGATGTCAGGAAAGGGTCTTTCAGGACACTTTTTGTCCTGAAAGACCCTTTCCTGACACGGGCTCAAGCCGCGACAGGGACGTTCTCGTCACTCGCCACCGGAGCGGTGTTCTTGTCCCGCATCACCAGGAAGGCGACCACGGCCGCGGCCAGTACGCCCACCGCGCTCACGAGGAACGTCGTCGACATCGCCGAGGTGAACGACTCGCGGGCCGCGGTGATCAGGCCGCCGTCACCGGTGGCGAAGGCATCGCTGATCGAGAGCCGCGCCTGCGCCGGAGCGGATCCGGGCATCTGCGAGGTGAACAAGGTGGAGACGATGCTGCCCAGGATGGCGATCCCGAGCGCGGCGCCCAGCTGCTGGATGGTGTCGTTGAGCGCGGAGCCGACGCCTGCCTGCTCCTCGGGGACCTCGCCCATCAGTGCCGCGATCGCCGCCGGCATCGCCAGCCCGCCACCGGCACCGAGCAGGAACAACGCGATCGCCGGCAGCAGGAAACCCGAAGTCGTCGACAGTGTCGCGAGCATCCCGAACCCGGCCGCCATCACCGTCATCCCGAAAGTGGCCAGCGCGCGGTTGCCGATCTTCTGGCCCAGCGTGGCGCCGAGGGTGTTGCAGAGCAGCGACGCGATGGCCATCGGGATGAACGCCAGTCCCGCCTGGGTCGGCGTGTAGCCGAGAACGAACTGCAGGTACTGGGTCAGCAGTAGCAGCAGCCCGCCGTTGCCGACCTGCACCAGCGTGAGCGACAGGCTGCCGCCGCTGAAGTTGCGCTTGCGGAACAGCTTCAGCGGGACCATCGGCGACGGCGTGTGCCGCTCCCAGAACACGAAACCGGCCAGGCTCGCGACGGCGATCGTCAGCGGGATCAGTGTCCCGGCCTCGGTGATGCCGTGCTTGGGCAGCTCGATGATCGTCCAGACCAGCGCGGTCATGCCGACGGCGGACAGGATCGCGCCGAGCGGGTCCGGCTTCTGCCACGGGCCCTTGGACTCCGGCATCAGCGTGAGCGCGGCGAGCACCGCGACGACCACGATCGGCACGTTGATCAGGAATACCGCGCCCCACCAGAACCACGCGATCAGCACGCCACCCAGCACCGGGCCGCCGATCATGCCGAGCATCGCGACCGCACTCCACGCCGCCATCGCCTTGCGGCGCTCTTCGTCGTCGAAGACGGTGATCAGGATCGACAGGGTGCTCGGCATGATCAGCGCGCCGCCGACGCCCATCACCGCGCGGGCCAGGATCAGCTCCATCGGGTTCGCGGCGAACGCGGCCACCAGTGAAGCCACCCCGAACAGGGCGAGTCCGATGATCATCACCTTCCGGCGGCCGAACCGGTCGCCGAGGCTTCCCGAGGTGAGCAGCAGCCCGGCGAACACCAGGAGGTAGGAGTCCAGGACCCACTGCGTGTCCTGTGCGCTCGCGCCGAGGTCTTCGGCCAGCGGCGGCACCGCGACCGTCAGCACCATGTTGTCCACGACCAGCACGAGCGTGCTCAGGCACAGCACGATCAGGATCCACCAGCGGCGCGGGTCGCGTCCTTGTGTCGAGTTCATCGGATACCCCTGAGAAGTAGTTGCGTACGTTGTTCTGCCGTTGCGCACACTGTACGCATAAGCTGACAGCGTTCGCAAGAGGGGAACGTCGTACGCCTGGCGCTAAGGTGGAGGGCGACAGTGAAGGAGTGCCCATGCCAGTCGACGAGCAGCCGATCCAGTCGGTGTGGACCCGGCCCCGCCGCAAGCGGGATCAGCCCGCGTTGAGCCAGGCCCAGATCGTGGGCGAAGCGGTCCGGCTACTGGACGTCGAAGGCGTAGACGCGCTGAGCATGCGCAGACTCGGCACCGCGCTGAACGCGGGCGCGACGTCGCTCTACCGGCATGTGGCCAACCGCGACGAGCTCGTCGAATTGGTCGTCGACGAGGTCTACGGCGAGATCTCCGTCCCGGAGAACTCCGACCCGGCGAAGTGGCGGGCGGCGGCGACCGTCGGCGCGCAGAGCGTGCGCGCGATGATCCTGCGGCATCCGTGGGTCGCCTCGCTGCTCGGCGCGGTCGGCCTGTCGTATCTGGGGCCGAACGTCATGCGGCTCAACGAGCGGATGCTGAACCTCTTCGAGGCCGCGGGCTTCCCCGGTGACGAGGCGGATCAGGCGCTCAGCGCCGTCATCGCCTACGTCGTCGGCGTCGGGACGAGCGAGGCGGCGTGGCTCACGACACTCGCGAAGAGCGGCCGCAGCGAACAGGAATGGTCGGAGCATCTGCGGCCTGCCATCGAGGAGGCGTCGCGGGAGTATCCGCACCAGCGGGAGCGGATCGCCCAGTTCGACGGCACAGCCGATCCGGAGCAGTTTCGCGACGAGAAGTTCCGCTATGGGCTGGACAGGATGCTCGACGGTCTGGAGATCCGGCTCAAACGGTGACTCCGTCCCGCGTCAGGGTGGAACCGAGCGAGGTCGCGATCCGCTGGACGGCGGGCGCGATCCGCTCGACCGCTTCCCTCGTGAGCCGTCCCGAGGGGCCGGACACCGAAACCGCCGCGGGCACCGGCGCGCCCGGGACCGCGACGGCCACACAGCGGACGCCGAGTTCCTGTTCGGCCTCGTCGAGCGCGTAACCCTGCTGGGCGATCTTCGCCAGCTCGCGCAGCAGCGCGTCCTGGTCGGTGAAGGTGTGCTCGGTGTACGAAGGCATACCCGTCCGCGCGAGCAGTGCCGTGACGTCACCGGTCGGCAGATGCGCGAGCATCGCCTTCCCGACGCCGGTGCCGTGCGGCAGGAGACGCCGTCCGACCTCGGTGAACATTCGCATCGAGTGTTTCGACGGCACCTGCGCGACGTAGACGACCTCATCCCGCTCCAGCACCGCGAGGTTCGCCGTCTCGCCGACCTCGTCGACCAGTTCCGCCAGCAGCGGCCGCGCCCACGAGCCGAACTGCATACTCGCGTTCTCACCCAGCCGGATGAGCCGGGCGCCCAGCGCGTACCGGCGGTTGGTGTTCTGCCGGACATAACCCAGGTCGACCAGCGTCCTGATCAGCCGGTGGATGGTCGGCATCGGCAGCCCGGACAGGGTGGCCAGCTCCGAAAGACTGGCTTCGCCCCCGGTGTCCGCGAGATGCTCGAGCAGCTCGAAGGCCCGTTGCAGGGACTGGACGCCGCCGTCGCGTCCGTTCTTCTCCGCCGCCACGTGGCCCTCCTTACGTCGGCGTTGATGTTCCGCTATGCAGAAACTATAGTCCGTCAGGTAAAACCGTAGGGACGTCTTGTATTAGCGATGTCACTGTTTATCCGAACTCGGGGTGTTACTCATGTCTGAAGCTCAGGTGCTCGGCGATCCGGTCGAGCGTGGGGGCGAGATCCTCACGCCGGAGGCGCTCGCCTTCCTCGCGGGTCTGCACGAGGCTTTCGCCGGCCGCCGCGACGAACTGCTGCAGGCCAGGGGAAAGCGCCGCGAAGAGGCCAGGACCACCGGCAAGCTGGACTTCCTGCCCGAGACCAAGGAGATCCGCGAGGGCGACTGGCGGGTGGCCGAGGCCCCGCCCGCGCTGCGTGACCGCCGCGTCGAGATCACCGGCCCGACCGACCGCAAGATGACCATCAACGCGCTGAACTCCGGTGCGAAGGTCTGGCTCGCGGACCTCGAAGACGCGAATACGCCGCACTGGGCGAACGTCGTCTCCGGCCAGGTCAACCTGTACGACGCCGTCCGCGAGAACATCACGCTGGAGAGTGGCGGCAAGAGCTACGCGCTGAAGGACGGTGTCGAGCACGCGACCATCGTCGTGCGCCCGCGTGGCTGGCACCTCGACGAGCGCGGCCTGTCCTTCGGCGGGCGGCAGGCCGTCGGCGCGCTGGTCGACTTCGGCCTGTACTTCTTCCACAACGCGCAGGAACTGCTCAACCGCGGCAAGGGCCCGTACTTCTATCTGCCGAAGATGGAGAGCCACCTCGAAGCCCGGCTCTGGAACGACGTCTTCACCCATTCGGAGAAGACGCTCGGCATCTCCCACGGCACCGTCCGCGCGACCGTGCTGATCGAGACCATCCCGGCCGCGTTCGAGATGGACGAGATCCTCTACGAATTGCGCGAGCACGCCTCCGGCCTGAACGCCGGCCGCTGGGACTACCTGTTCAGCGTCATCAAGTACTTCCGCGACGCGGGTGAGAAGTTTGTGCTGCCGGACCGCAACTCGGTCACCATGACCGCGCCGTTCATGCGCGCCTACACCGAACTGCTGGTGCGCACCTGCCACAAACGGGGTGCGTTCGCCATCGGCGGGATGGCCGCGTTCATCCCGAACCGCAAGGACCCCGAGGTCACCGCGGCCGCGCTCGACAAGGTTCGCGCGGACAAGAGCCGTGAGGCGGGTGACGGTTTCGACGGTTCGTGGGTCGCGCACCCTGGCATGGTCGACATCTGCCGCGAGGAGTTCGACAAGGTCCTCGGCGACAAGCCGAACCAGCTCGACCGGACCCGCGACGAGGTTTCCGTCACCGCGGACCAGCTGCTCGACGCGGCTTCGACACCCGGTGGCGCGACCGCGGCCGGTTTGCGTGCCGCCGTCGACGTCGGCATCCGCTATATCGCGTCGTGGCTGTCCGGCAACGGCGCGGCGGCGATCCACAACCTGATGGAGGACGCGGCCACCGCGGAGATCTCGCGTTCGCAGGTGTGGCAGTGGGTGCGCAACGGCACGCGACTCGACACCGGTGACAAGGTGACCGGGGAACTGGTGCGTGGCGTGCTGGCCGAGGTCCGCGGCGAACTGGCCGCCGAGATCAAGCCGGAGCTGCTGGAGCCCGCCGTCGAGCTGTTCGAGCAGGTCGCGCTCGCCGACGAGTTCCCGGACTTCCTGACCCTGCCCGCCTACGAACGGATCAAGTAGACAAATGGGAAACGGGCGGCTCACCGAGGACGTCTACACCGCTGCCGACACGCGCCTCGCCGAGGCGGACGCACGCGTCGCGGCCCGATATCCCGGTGAGCCGCCCGGCCGCCAGCCCGTGCACACCGTGTACGTACCCGCGTCGCTGTACAAGACGCGGCTGGTGGCGGACTGGGGCAAGCAGGCCCTGCGGGTCTTCGGCGAACACGCCTACCAGCTGGGACTGGCCGCGGACGTCGCCGACCGCGTCCGGACCAAACTGCTGACCGAACCGATCGAGGATCTGCGGATCGATTTCGAGGACGGCTACGGCAAACCAGGTGACGCGGAAGAGGACGCCACCGCGCTCGCCGCGGGCCGGACGCTCGCCGTCACCGGCGGGACGCCGTTCGTCGGCATCCGGTTCAAAAGTTTCGAACAGGCGACCCGGCGTCGCGGCATTCGCACACTGGATCTGTTTTTGGCCGGACTACTCGAAAGCGGGCCATTGCCGCAGGGCTTCGTCGTCACGCTGCCGAAGGTGACCGCCGTCGAGCAGGTCGAAGTGGCGGCGGATGTCCTGGAGCGTCTCGAAACCGCGTATGGCCTGCCCGAGGGCGAGTTGCGGTTCGAGGTCCAAATCGAGACCTCACAGTCCATTATGGACACAGAGGGGGCCGCCGTGGTCCCGCGGATCATCCAGGCCGCGCGCGGCCGGTGTTCGGGACTGCACTACGGGACCTACGACTACAGTGCGGGCCTCGGCATCAGTGCCGAATACCAGAGCATGGAACATCCGGCCGCCGACTTCGCCAAACAGTTCATGCAGGTTTCGGCGGCGGGGACCGGTGTCCGGCTTTCGGACGGCTCGACGAACAAACTGCCTGTCGGCGACGCGATCCTCCCGGCCTGGCGTGAACACCTGCGGCTGGTGCGACGCTCGCTGGAACGCGGTTTCTACCAGGGCTGGGATCTGCATCCGCATCAGCTGCCGACCCGGTTCGCCGCGACCTACGCCTTCTTCCGCGAAGGCTTCCCGGCGGCGCTGGGGCGGTTGCGGGATTACGCGGACAAGACCGGGCGCGGGGTACTGGACGAGCCCGCGACGGCTCAGGCCTTGGCGAGTTTCCTGCTGCGGGGCCTGGATTGTGGCGCCGTCGACGAAGGGGAGCTTTCGTTCTCGCGGTCCGAGTTGTACAAGCACGCGCGACGCGGGGTGTGAGCAGCAGCTGAGTGAGCGTCCCGGTCGAGAGGCGCTCGCTCAGCTGCTGCTCATGTCGGCCGACGTCAGTTCGCTGACCGGCGGCCGGGTTCTTCGCGACGGTGTGCGGACCTCGCGACGAGCGCCAGCATGGCGAGCTGACCTGCGATCGTCCCGGCCGTCGCCCACGTCGGGAAGGCGGCCGGAACCGCCTGCAACGTCAGGGCCGGGCCGAGAACGGCTCCGAACACCACCAGCGTGTCAAGGATCGTGAGGAGCAGCCGTCGTGTCTGGCTTGCCGGCACCGCCGCTTCCGCCTTCAACTCCGACGTCTCGATCCTGACGCGCGCGAGCCGGGTCGGTAACCCTTCCCAGCTCGTCACCATCTCCTCAGGCGTCGTGTCGTCGACGCCCTCGATATCGGCACCCATGCGTCGTGCCTTTCTGACCCAGTCAGGCGAGCCCGGATTGGCGCGTCAAGCTGGGGACCACTCAGGGGAGCCGAGCCGCTGCTCGGCTGCGAAGGCGACCAATCAACCCCCAATTCACGGGTCGTCTCCTTCCCCTTCAGGAGCCCTCGTGCGTGAAAGCCGTGGTCGCGCTTTCGATGGTGCTACCCGCCGCATGGTGACGGGCCTGCACGAGGGTTGCTGTTGCGATGCTTACTGTAGCTCCGGTCACAGGTTCAGGCAAGCATTTGACACAGATTCGGTGGGTAAACTGTGGTGAACAGGTACCTTCTGTGCAATGCTTGAGTGTGCGGCGTTCTGCCGCGAAGAGGGGAGCGGGTATGCCATCGGTTGAAGAGACCGCGACCGGCCGTCCCGCGGTGGTCGATCGCGTCAACGTCGCGCTGATCGCCGAGGCGGTCGACGCACTGGGCAAACTGCAGGAGCGCACCGGGTTGAAGAAGGTCGACCTGGTCAACCGGGCGTTGCTGATCTACGAGTTCGTGGACGCCGAACTCCGGGACGGCAAGCAGGTCGTGCTCCGCGATGCGGACGGACAGGATCAGCTGGTGAAGATCTTTCTCTGAGTAACGCCGGTGGGTCGTGAGTGATTTGGGTCGTTCTAACGACCTGAATCACTCACGAGAACTTGCCCACTGCGGTCGTGTGCCTTTTCTCGCGACATGCCGGGGGGCTTGTGGCCGGGGGGCTTGTGGCGGGTTCGGCCGTCTCTCGGTGATGGCCGCCGCGACCTGACTTCAGGGTTTGTTCATGAAGAAATTGGGACGTTGAGTGTCCCAATTCCTTCATGAACGCAGGCAGTGAGCCGAGACCTTGAGCGGAGTCAAACACCGAAGTGCTCAGGAAACCAGTGCTCAGGAAACCAGTGCCCCGATCCGCCGCTCCACCTCGTCCGCGCCGGCGTTCCCGGAAACCAGTGTCACCACTCGTTCCCCGTCGTCCATCAGCAACGCCGGATACCCGGTGACCCCCAGTTCCCGCGCCCGCTGGAAGTCGGCCGCCGCGGACACCCGGTCCAGCGCGGCCTCGACGGCGTCCTCGTCCAGACCCGCCCGCTGCGCGACGATCCGGTAGGTCGAAACCTCGGAGAGGCTCAGCCCGTCCAGGTAGAAAGCCTCCTGTAGCAAGGCCGCGAGCCGTACGGCACGGTCCGGCGCGACGTCGCGCAGGGCCGCCATCCCGCACGCGGCGGCTTCGGAGTCCATGACGAACTCGCCGTCCGCGATGAGCCGTTCGTAGTTTTCCCCGAAAGGTGCCCCGGTCCGGCGGGCGATCTCGGCGTTGGCTCCCTGGACGTAGCCGAACTGCCGGATCGGGACCCGGCGCCCGCCGAGGAACAGGCCGCCGGACACCACTTCGACCGGGAGTTCCGGATGCCGGTGCGCGACGTCGGCCATGGTCCTGGCGAAGCCGTAGGACCAGCCGCAGTACGCGTCGAAGACATAGATGAGCTTCATGTCCAGCCCAACGATGCCTGACCAGTCAGGTATTCCTAACGGAGCCGGGGGAGGGCGTCCCGTGCGAAATGACTCAGCGTCCGCAGGTCCTGCGCGAACTGCTCACGGTGGTCCGCCGGCAGCGGATCGAGAAAGAACCGCTGGATGTTCTCGACGTGCACCCGCGCCGCCCGCACGGTCGTCTCCTCACCCGTCTCGGTCAGCCGGACGAGTTGCACACGCCGGTCTTCGGGGTCGGAGCCCCGCACGACGAGCCCGAGTGTCGTCATCCGGTCGACCAGCCTGGTCGCGCCGCCGGTGGTCAGCACCTGCTCCTGGGCGATCGCACGCATGCTCGTCCCCGCCTCACCCGCCCGGCCGACGATCAGCAGGACTTCGAACATCAGGTGCGAGATCCCGCATTCGGTCTCCAGTGCCCGGCCGAGGAGGTATTCGAGCCGGTTCGCCGCGCCCATCAGCCGCCCGAAAGTGACCACACGCTGGTCGTACGCGGCTTCCTTCGCCGTGGTGATGCCCATTTCAGCTCCCTGCCGACAAGGCCAAATAGACGTCGAGCTGCTCGGTGAACTCGGTCAGATCGGCGCCGAGCAGTTCGCTCGCCCGCCCGATCCGGTACCGCAAGGTGTTGACATGGATGTGCAGTGCCCGCGCGGCCCGGGTGGGCGAGCCGGAGTATTCGAGGAAGACACGCAGGGTGTGCACCAGATCGGTGCCCTGCTCCGCGTCGTAGGTCAGCAGCGGGCCCAGTACCCGCCGCCGCAACGCCGCCCGCAGGTCGTCGGGCGCGCCCGCCAGCAGCAGCCGGTGCATGCCGATGTCACCACCGGGGACGACCTCGATCGTGCCCGGCCGTTCCGCCGCCACCGCGAGCGCGTACCGCGCGACCTCTTTCGCCCCGCGCAGCATGGAAACCGGGGAACGGTCGCTGATCCCGATCAGGACCCGGCGGCACGCCAGCAGCGGTTCCATTGTGGACAGCGCGGCCGACACGGTGGTCGTCCAGTCTTCCGGCCACACGCCGTCGTCCTCCGCGACCGCCCATGCCAGTTCCCCGGACGGCCCGGCCAGTGCGCCCGGTGGCAGCAGTCCGGTCAAGATCCCGCGTGCCGCGGCGGCTCCTTCGGTGCGGGCGACGACGACGCGCAGATCGCCGCGCAGCCCGGTCGCGGTGAGCGCGGCATGCGGGTCGCTTCCTTCGTCGAGTGCCGCCAGCAACGGTTCGACGACGCGGTCGGTGACGGCGCGGACTTCGTCGGACCGGGTGCGCGCGAGCCCGATCAGCCCGGCCAGTTCGTCGGCGATCTCCGCCTGTGACGCGGTCAGCGTGCCGCCGATCGCGAGGAGCCACGGCACCACGTGCCTGCCGCCGACGGGCCGGACCGATACGTCGCCCGCTTCGACACCGCGTCCGCCCGCGGCGACGAACCGCCGCACGAGGTCCGTCGGTTCGGTGGCGGGTACGACCCAGCAGGGAAGCCCGATTTCCGCACGGGCCCGCTCCAGCAGTGTCTCCACCGACGCGTCCTCGGTGGCGGCTGAAAGCAAACGCTTGCGCGCGCCTTCCGCCGCTCCGGCCAGTGCCAGGACGACGCGTTCGGTGACGACCGAGAACGAAAGGTCCGGCGGTACCTCCAGCAACGGAATCCCGTGTCGTGTACAGGCTTCGACGAGGTCTTCGGGGATCCCGTCGGAATCCGCTCCGGATGCCGCCAGCGCCGCGGCGCCCGCCTTCGCCAACGCGGCGACGAACGCCTCCGAATCACCCGGCCCGCGCCACCACAGCAACCCGCTCAGTACGAACTCACCCGCCGACACGTACCGCCCGGGGTCGGGAAGTTCCGTGACGTAGATCCGGGACACCGGACGGTCGAGCAGAGCCGTCCCGGCGCGTACGCGCAAGCGCAACCCGGGAAGCGCGAGCAGAGTTTTCACCGTCGTCATCAGGTTTGTAGGAAAGCACAAAACGACAGGTGCGTGCAGGGGAGATTTCATGCTTCGGCACCGTTGCCGCCATACGGGCGCAGGGCGTCTACTGAGTCAGCCGTCACAAGACCGCCGCCGAACCGAGGAGCCCGAGAGTGGATTTCCTGCGCCCCAGCTCGCTGACCGAGGCGCTCGCCGTCAAGGCCGAGCGACCCGACGCGGTGCCGATCGCGGGTGGTACGGACGTCATGGTGGAGCTCAATTTCGACCACCGCCGCCCCGGCGCGCTGCTCGACCTCAACCGCGTCACCGAACTCGCCGAGTGGACCGAGACCGACGGCCGGATCCGGCTCGGCGCCTCGGTGCCCTACGTCCGGGTGATCGCTGAGCTGGGTGAAGTCCTCCCCGCCTTGGCGATGGCCTCACGCACCGTCGGCTCGCCGCAGATCCGCAACCGGGGCACCGTCGGCGGCAATCTCGGTGCCGCTTCGCCCGCCGGTGACACGCACCCGGTGCTGCTCGTGCTCGGCGCCGGGATCGAGGTCGCGTCCGTACGCGGGACCCGGTTGATCCCGGCCGAGGAGTTCTACCTCGGCGTCAAGCGCAACGCCCTCGAACCCGACGAGCTGATCACCGCGGTGCACCTGCCGTCCGAGGCGGGCCCCCAGCAGTTCGCCAAGGTCGGGACGCGAAACGCGATGGTCATCGCGGTCTGCTCGTTCGCGGTGGCGCTGCACCTCGACACCCGCGAGATCCGCGCCGCCGTCGGCTCGGCCGCGCCGACCCCGCGCCGCGCGACAGCGGGGGAGGAGTTCCTCGCCGCCGAACTTCCCTGGTCCACCAAGGCTTCGATCGCGGACTCGGTCAAACGCCGGTTCGGCGAGCTGGTCTCGCGGGCGTCGTCACCGATCGACGACGTCCGCGGCAGTGCCGACTATCGCAAGCACGCGCTGTCCGTCCTGGCGCGGCGGACGCTGACCTGGGCGTGGAACGACTTCCAGAAGGGTGAACGCGAGTGCGCGTGAACGTGACGATCAACGGCGAGTCCCGCCAGGCCGACGACGTCTGGGAAGGCGAGAGCCTGCTTTACGTGCTCCGCGAACGCCTCGGTCTCCCGGGTTCGAAGAACGCTTGTGAACAGGGCGAATGCGGTTCGTGCACGGTCTACCTCGACGCGGTCCCGGTGTGTTCGTGCCTGGTCGCGGCCGGTCAGGTCGAGGGCCGCGAGGTCCGCACGGTCGAAGGGCTCGCCGACGGCGACAAGCTCGACCGGGTCCAGCAGTCCTTTGTGGACGCGGGTGCCGTCCAATGTGGCTTCTGCACGCCCGGCCTCGTGGTGGCCGCGCACGATTTGCTCGACCGGGTCGAAAACCCCGCCGACGAAGAGATTCGCGAGGCGCTGGCGGGGAACCTGTGCCGGTGTACCGGCTACGAGAAGATCCTCGACGCCGTCCGGTTGGCCGCGACCAGGGGAGAGACCACGTGAAGACCGTCATCGAGAACGCCGCGATCGCCACCGTCGACGGCGCGGGCACCGAGCACGCCACGGGCCACGTCGTCATCGAGAACGACCGCATCGCGGCGGTCGGCGCGGGCAAGGCACCCGACGGTGAGTACGACGAGCGGATCGACGGCTCCGGGTATCTCGTCACGCCCGGGCTCATCAACACCCACCATCACCTCTACCAGTGGGCCACGCGCGGCCTGGCCGCCGACCACACGCTGTTCGAATGGCTTGTCGCGCTCTACCCGATCTGGAGCAGGCTCGACGCCGAAATCACGCACGCGGCGGCCACCGCCGGGCTCACCCGGCTCGCGACCACCGGCTGCACCACCGTCGCCGACCATCACTACGTCTTCCCGCGTGACGGCGGCGACCAGGTCGAAGCCCTTGCCGCCGCCCGGATCCGCGTCGGCGTGCGGTTGCACGTCGTCCGCGGCTCGATGGACCGCGGCGAGTCCCAAGGCGGGCTGCCGCCGGACAACCTCGTCGAGGAGACCGAGGCCGCACTGCTCGGCACCGAGGCAGCGATCGACCGGTTCCACGACGACTCGGCCGGCGCGCGTCTCCAGATCGCGGCCGGGCCGTGCTCGCCGTTCTCGGTGAGCGAGCGGCTGATGACCGGCGCGGCGGAATTGGCGCGCCGTAAGGGCGTCCGGCTCCACACACATCTCGCGGAGACGATCGACGAGGAGAAGCAATGTCTCGCCGAGACCGGCCGCACTCCCGCCGAGTACGCCGACAAACTCGGCTGGCTCGGTGACGACGTCTGGTTCGCGCATGCGATCCACCTCGCCCCGGAAGCGATCCGGCGGATGGGTGCGACGGGCACGGGAGCAGCGCACTGCCCGACGTCGAATGGCCGGATCGGCGCCGGGATCGCCCCGGTCCGGCAGCTGCTCGACGCTGGGGTGCCGGTCGGGCTGGGCGTCGACGGTGCCGCGTCCAGCGAATCCGGTGGCCTCGGCGAGGAACTGCACCAGTCGCTGTTGCAGGCCCGCCAACGCGGCGGACCGCGTGCGCTGACCACCCGCGAGACGTTGTGGATGGGCACGATGGGCGGCGCGCGCTGCCTCGGCAGGCAGAACGACCTCGGTTCGATCGAGGTCGGCAAGCTCGCCGACCTCGCGGTCTGGAACCTGAACGGCCTGAACTACGCGGGGATCACCGACCCGGTCGCCGCGCTGGTGCTCGGCGCGACCCCGCCGATCGCGCGCCTGTTCGTCGGCGGCGCGACCGTGGTGGCAGGCGGGACACTGCGCGAGGAAGCCGAAGACGAGATCGCCCGCGAGCTGGCCGTGGCCAGTGCCCGGCTGAGGGAGACGGTATGACCTCGACTGATATCTCCAAGCAGACCACTACCGCGACGGCCACCGGCAACGGCGTCGGCGCGAGCCCGCGACGTCCCGACGGCACGGTCAAGGTACGCGGCGAATTCGCCTACTCCTCGGACCTGTGGCATGAGGACATGCTGTGGGGCGCGACGCTGCGCAGCCCGCATCCGTACGCGCGGATCACCGGTATCGACATCACCGACGCCCTTGCCGTGCAAGGGGTTTACGCGGTGCTGACCCATGAAGACGTGCCCGGCGTGAACAAGTACGGCCTGGAGCACTCGGACCAGCCGGTGCTCGCCGTCGACGTCGTGCGCTACCAGGGCGAGCCCGTCGCACTCGTCGCCGCGGACCATCCCGAGACCGCGCGCCGCGCGATGAAGCGGATCAAGGTCACCTACGACGTCTTGGTGCCGGTGACGGATTCCGAGAAGGCAGCGCACGGCGAGGGTGCGGAGCTGCATCCCGGCGGCAATGTGGTGCGGTACGCCAAGATCCGCCGCGGCGACCAGTCGGTCAAGGCCGACGTCGTGGTGTCCGGCGTCTACGAGGTCGGCATGCAGGACCAGGCGTTTCTCGGCCCGGAGTCCGGCATGGCGATCCCCGACACCGAGGGCGGTGTCGATCTTTACGTTGCCACGCAATGGCTTCACGTCGACCAGCAACAAATTGTCGCCGCGCTGGGCCTGCCCAAGGACAAGGTGCGGCTGACGCTCGGTGGGGTCGGCGGCGCGTTCGGCGGCCGCGAGGACCTCTCGATCCAGGTCCACGCCTGCCTGCTGGCACTGCACACCGGCAAACCGGTCAAGATGGTCTACAACCGCGAGGAATCCTTCTACGGCCACGTGCACCGCCACCCGGCGAAAATGTACTACGAGCACGGCGCGGACAAGGACGGCCGGCTCGTCTATGTCAAGGCGAAGCTGTATCTGGACGGCGGCGCGTACGCCTCGTCCACCGGCGCGGTGGTGGCGAACGCCGCCACCCTCGGTGTCGGCCCGTACAATGTGGACAGTGCTTCCGTCGACTGCTGGGGTGTGTACACCAACAACCCGCCGTGTGGTGCGATGCGCGGGTTCGGGGCGGTGCAAGCGGGCTTCGCGTACGAGTCCCAAATGGACAAACTCGCCGAGGCTTGTGGCATCGGTCCCGTCGACCTCCGGATCCGCAACGCGATGGACGAAGGCAGCGTCATGCCGACCGGTCAGGTCGTCGACTCGGCCGCCCCGGTCGCCGAACTGCTGGAACGCCTGCGCGCCAAGCCGTTGCCGGTCCGGCACGAGGAACTCGACCTGCGCCGGATGCCCGGCGGCGTCTCCAACACCACCCACGGCGAGGGCGTCGTCCGCGGTGTCGGGTACGCGGTCGGCATCAAGAACATCTGCTTCTCCGAAGGCTTCGACGACTACTCGACGGCCCGCGTGCGGCTGCAGCTCGTCGGCGGTGAACCCGCGGCGACCGTGCACACCGCGGCCTGCGAGGTCGGCCAGGGCCTGGTGACGATCATGCAGCAGATCGTGCGGACCGAACTCGGCATCGAGCAGGTCACGATCCTGCCGATGGACACGAACATCGGCAACGGCGGATCGACGTCGGCGTCCCGGCAGAGTTACGTCACCGGCGGCGCCGTGCAGGCCGCGTGCGTCGCGGTGCGATCGGGACTGCACAAGCATCTGGCGGGCAAACTCGACGCCGACGGCAAACTGAAGGTCGTCGGCGGGAAGGTCGTCGGTGCCGACGGCACTGTGCTCGCCGACCTCGCGGACGTGCTCGGCGACGAGGTCTTCGACGAGACCGTCGAATGGCGTCACCGTCCGACGGCGCCTATCGATCCCGAGACAGGGCAAGGGAACGCGCACGTCCAATACGGCTTCGCGGCGCATCGCGCGGTCGTGGACGTCGACACCGAACTCGGGCTGATCAAGGTCGTCGCGCTCGACTGCGCGCAGGACGTCGGCAAGGCGCTGAACCCGCAGGCGGTGCTCGGCCAGATCCAGGGCGGTTCCGCGCAGGGCCTCGGGCTCGCGGTGATGGAGGAGATCCAGACCGTCGACGGGAAGATCCGCAACCCGTCGTTCACCGACTACCTGATCCCGACCGTGCTGGACATGCCGACGATGGACATCGACGTCCTGGAACGCCCGGATCCCCACGCGCCGTACGGTCTGCGCGGGGTCGGCGAACCACCGACGATCTCGGCCACCCCGGCGATCGTCGCGGCCATCCGTGCGGCCACCGGGCTGGCGCTGCCCCGCGTCCCGGTGCGCCCCGAGCATCTCACCGGCACCTGATCACCCGTACTTTTCGAGCTAGGAGCACATCCGTGGGTACCCGTCTGTCCATTTCGGAGTCCGACGAGCAGAAATGGCTCACCGAAGCCGTCAATCTGGCCACCACGAACGTCGAACGCGGCGGCGGCCCGTTCGGCGCGATGATCGTGCGGGACGGCTCGGTGCTCGCCACCGGGACCAACCAGGTGACGCCGGCACTGGACCCGACCGCGCACGCCGAGGTGGTCGCGATCCGCGCGGCCTGCCAGGCGATCGGTGACTACAAACTCGACGGCTGCGTCCTCGTGACGTCCTGCGAGCCCTGCCCGCTCTGCCTTTCCGCCGCGCTCTGGGCACGCGTCGGCAAGGTCGTCTACGCCGCGGACCGCCACGACGCGGCCGAGGCGGGCTTCGACGACCGCGAGTTCTACGACCTCTTTTCCCGCCCGCGCGAGACCTGGTCACTACCCGTCGGCCAACTGTCCCTTCCGGACTCTTTCGCGCCTTTCCAAGCCTGGCTGTCGAAACCCGACAAGAAGGCCTACTAGTGTCGCGTGACCCTGCTTGCCTTACGCCGCTGCGGCCCACGCGGCCCCTGGCCGCGTCGAAGAAAACCCCTGGTACAACCAGTACAAGCGGCTTTTCTTCGTCTTGCCAGGAACCACGTGGATCCACAGCGGACGCAAGGCGGCAGGATCACGCGACACTAGCAAGTTTTCCCCGCGCCACAACGTTGTGGAGTAGGCATGACCCAAATAGGCACAGAGCGTCCCCACCTGCCCTCGCCCGAGCCGAAACGGCTGTCCGGGCTCGACCGCTGGTTCAAGATCTCCCACCGCGGCAGCACGATCGGCCGTGAGGTGCGCGGCGGGGTCACCACCTTCGTCGCGATGTGTTACATCGTGCTGCTGAACCCGCTCATCCTCGGCGCGTCGGCCGACATCACCGGCGCGCGGCTGAGTACCGAGGCGATCACCACCGCGACCGCGCTGGCGGCAGGCGTCACCACGATCCTGATGGGACTTGTGGGCAACGCGCCGCTGGCGCTCGCGGCGGGCCTCGGCGTCAACGGCGTCGTCGCCTTCCAGATGGCGCCGACCATGACCTGGGCGCAGGCCTTCGGGCTCGTCGTCCTCGAAGGCGTCTGCATTGTGTTCATGGCCGTTTCCGGGATCCGGGAACGGATCATCAACGCGATCCCGATGGGGCTGAAGGTCGCGATCACCGTCGGCATCGGGCTCTACATCGCGCTGGTCGGGCTCGTGAGTGCCGGGTTCGTGACGCGGACGCCGGACGCCGCGCAGTCGACGGTGCCGGTGCGGATGGGGATCGCGGGCCACCTCGAAGGCTGGCCGATCGCGATCTTCTGTCTCGGCCTGCTGCTGATGATCGTGCTGGTCAGCCGCGGGGTACCGGGGGCGGTGCTGATCAGTATCGCGGTCGCGACCGGGCTCGCGGTGCTGGTCAACAGCGTGTTCCACGTCGAAGGCTGGGGGCTGGTCGAGCCCAAGGTGCCCGACCATGTCGTGGCGAATCCCGATTTCAGCCTGCTGGGGGATGTCGATCTCTTCGGCGGTTTCGGCTCGGCCGGCGCGGTGACGGCGGCGGTATTTCTGTTCACACTGGTGCTTTCCGGGTTCTTCGACGCCATGGGCACGATCACTTCCGTCTCCGAGGAGGCGGGGCTGGTCAAGGACGGCAAGGTCGAGGGGATGGGCCGCATCCTGCTGGTCGACGGCGCGGGTGCGCTCGCGGGCGGTGTCACCGGCTCGGCGCCGAACACCGTGTTCCTCGAATCGGCGGCGGGTGTCGGTGAAGGCGCGCGGACCGGGCTGGCGAGTCTCGTGACCGGCGGCCTGTTCACCGCGACCCTGTTCCTGACCCCGATCGCGGCCGTCGTCCCGGCACAGGCCGCGGCACCCGCGCTGGTGGTGATCGGCGGGATGATGATGGCGCAGTGCCGCCGGATCCCTTGGCAGGACTTGGATTTCGCGATCCCGGTGTTCCTGACCATCGCGTTGATCCCGTTCACCTACTCGATCACCAACGGTATCGGCGCCGGTCTGGTCGCCTACGTGCTGATCAAGATCTGCAAGGGCAAGATCCGCGAGATCGGCTGGATCCTCGGGAGCCTGGCCGCCGTATTCGGTCTGTACTTCGGTATCGAAGGGATCATGTCGTGGTTCTGATGTTCCTCAACGGCGGCGGCATGCGTGGCGGCCCGTTGCACGAGCAGTTGCAGGGCACGCCACTGTGCTGCGTGGCCCGTTCGGCCCCGAAGTACCGGTATTTCTCGGTGGGGGACCGGTTTCCCGCGATGTACGAGGGCGGCACGGGGTCTGTCGTCGGCGAGGTCTACGACTTGCCGCTGGTGGTGCTGCGGGACCACCTCGTCCCGGCGGAGCCGCCGGAACTGGAACTGGGCGTCGTCGAACTGGAGGACGGCGCGGCCTGCCTCGCGACCGTCCTCCGCTCATCCTATGCGGACTCTGGTGACCTGACGGACATCACGTCGTTCGGCGACTGGCGGGCCTACCTCGCTTCCCTCTAGCTGTCCGTGTCAGAGCACGAAGACGAGGTCACTTCCCGCCGAGTGGAACATCTCGGGCGCGCCCGCGTAGAAGGCCCGCCAGACGCCGGGCTTCTTGTGCGTGGCCGACATCGAGAAGGCCCAGGTGGTGCCGTTCCAGGCGGCGTCGACCGTCGACACCGTGGTCCAGCGGTGAGTGCCGAGTGAGAAGTACTGAAATTCGACCGTGATCGGGTACGCCGTGTACTGGCCGGGGAAGTCGATCGTCCCGGACGCGAAGACGACCTTGTCCGCGCCGCGGACGGCATCGAACGAAGTGAGTTTCGCCGGGTGGAGGACGACGATCTTCGCGGTGTCGGCGCCGGAGTTCGCGATCGCCGGGTCGGCGGAGAAGAAGCCGGCGTGGTAGTTCCCGGTGCGGATCGGGGTCAGCGTCGCACGGTAGACGCCGGCGGCGTCGGTGACCGGCTTGGCTTGGTGTTCACCGCAGAAGCCGTTGAAGCAGAACGAGATGCCCACTTCGGCGCCCGCGATCGGGGTGGCGTCGGCTTTGGTGAGCTTCCCGGAGATCGTGACGGTCTTCCCGGCGTCGATCTTGGTGCTGCCGCTGGTCGTGGTGAGGGTGGACGGCTGGACCTCGGTGGCGGCCGCGGGCACGGCGCCCGCGGTCAGCAGGGCGGCGGCCGCGATGGTGCCGATCACGAGCTTCCTGATGATCATGTGCTCCCCAAACGAAATTCGGCTCTGGCGAACGCTAGGTCGGCCGGAAGTCGTTGTCCGTTGCGGGGAAAACCCGGTGTTCAGCAGACGGCCGTCGGTGCTTCACGATCAGGGGAGCAGGGTGCGGGCCAAGGCGACCGACGAGATCCCGGCGACCTGGAGCGATTCGGTGTCACGCAGCGAACGGCTCAGTACGAACGCGCCTTCGAGGCTGTTGATCAACGCGATCGTGAGCTGCCGCGCGGATTCGGCCGAAAGGCCGTACTTACCGAACTTTTCGGCGCCTGTCTCGATCCACGCGGTGAAGACGTCGGCCGTCGCGACCCGCAGCTTCTCGTTGGTGCTCGCGACCTCGAGCGCGACCGTCGCGATGGGGCACGCGTCGGCGTAGTCGGTCGCGCGGAGTGTCTCGGCCGCGCTGGCGAAGCAGGCCTCGATACCGTGGATCAGGTCCGGCTCTCCGCCGAAGAAGATCTCGAACAGCGCGAGGTACATCATCCCGGAGGTGCGGATGACCTCCTCGCCGAGTTGCTCCTTGCCGCCGGGGAAGAAGTGGTAGAGCGAGCCGAAGGGCGCCTTCGCGGCCTCGACGATCTGCTTGACCCCGGTGCCGGTGTACCCGTTCCGCCGGAGCAGTTCGGCGCCGGCGTTGATGATGCGTTCCCGCGTTCCAGTCACCTCGCCATGATAGAGCGTTCTATCAAAAAGTAGCGGCCGGTCCTTGGAGGACTCCTTGAGCACCATCAGTCACCACGGCGGCGCGTGAAGGACCCCTTCCCTCGGCTCAGCCGAGGAAACTCGACCTTCACACCTTCCCCAAGTACATGAAGGCCCCCTTCCTTGCGCCTAGCGCAGGGCCCCGGCAAAGTCGGTTGCCTGGATGAGGGCAGGCACGGTCTCTGGTTGATCATGTGAGTGTCTAAGTCCCATGATCGTGTGAGAGAACC
>NZ_JBFBBY010000119.1:0-23397 GCF_040682875.1 Amycolatopsis sp. NPDC051071
CGACCGCTTTCGGTTCGGTCGTCATGCTGTTCTTGCGGCGCTTGCCGGTGAACCACTCTTCTACATCCGCGGTGACCGTGCGGACGTAGAAGCCGAGGGAAGGAGTCCTTCACGCGCGAGACCTCGCTTTTGGTCCAACCCGAATCGCCACTCACGACCAACCCGAACCACGGAACTGACGACTTCTTTCGTTCATTGACCGTTCACTTCGAAATGGCTCGCCCGCGCGTCAAAAGAGTTGAACGGGCTGAAGGATCAGGCCTGTGAACGAGGGGGTGGGGTCGGTGAAACGCCGTCTGTCGATCAGCCTGGCTGTGGTGCTGTTGCTGGCCGTCGTGGCCGTGATCATCTGGGGCCGGGGCGGTGACGAGAATTCCGCGCAGGGTACCGATTTGACCACGGTGCGTGGCGTGATCGGTTCGGAGAAGCTCGCGTTCTTTTCCGACAAGCGGGTGGTGGACGCGTTCGCCAAGCACGGCCTGAAGGCCGAGGTCGACACCGCCGGGTCGCGGCAGATCGCCGGTATGGACCTCGGCGAATACGAGTTCGCGTTCCCGTCGTCGTCCCCGGCCGCGCAGCGGATCCAGCGTGACCACAAGGTGACCGCGGTGCATACGCCGTTCCAGTCGCCGATGGCGATCGCGACCTTCGAGCCGATCGTGAACCTGTTGGCCGCCAACGGGATCGTGCGCAAGGGCGCCGGCGACTATCAGGTGCTCGACATCGCGAAGTATCTCGAACTCACGCAGAAGGGTACGCGCTGGGACCAGCTTCCCGGCAACACCACCTTCCCTGCGCGCAAGAACGTGCTGGTCACGACCACGGATCCGCGTGAATCGAACTCGGCGGCGATGTACCTGTCGATTGTTTCCTTCGTCGCCAACGGGAACAACGTCGTCAGCACGCCGGAGGCTGAGGCGAAGGTGCTGCCCGGGGTGTCGAAGCTGTTCATCGACCAGGGTTACACACAGAACAGTACTGAGGGCCCGTTCGAGGACTACCTCGCCGCGGGGATGGGCAAGACGCCGATGGCGCTGATTTACGAGTCGCAGTTCGTCGACAGGCTGGTGCGCGCGGACGGGTCGATCCGGGCGGACATGCGCCTGCTCTACACCGCGCCGACGGTGTACTCCAAACACACGCTCGTCCCGCTCAAGCCCAATGGCGACCAGGTCGGCAGGCTGCTCTCGACCGACCCGGAACTGGGGAAACTCGCCGCCACCTTCGGCTTCCGCACCGGCGACCCACGGCTGTTCGCCGACGTCGTCGCCGCGGCGAAGGCACCGGTGCCCGCAGATCTGGTGGACGCCGTCGAACCGCCGTCCTACGAAACGTTGGAGCGCCTGCTCGACGCCGTGAAGAAGCAGTACTGATGGACGATTTCACGCTCACTCCACCCGAACCGGTGGAGGCGATCCCGGCCGAGCGGGCGGCGGGCCTGGTCAGCCTCGGCCCCGAGGTCCACGCCGAAGTCGCGCGGCGCGCGGAGAGGTTCGCCGAACGCCTCGAAGCACTCGACGTCCGGTCGCCGGAATTCACCCGTGTCCTGGACGAGCTGCTCGCGGTCGGGGAGTCCGACATGCGTGCGGCGGCGTCGGTCGCGGGTGCGTTGCTCGACCGGTCGACGCGGGCTTTGGCCGGAACTCGCGGGGAAATCGCGTCACCCCAGGAACAGGCGACGGTGAGCCTGGCCGGGCTTCGTCGGGCCGTGGCGGAGATCGACCCGGCGAAGCTGCCCATCACCGGCCGCAAGCTGATGGGGTTGATCCCGGTCGCGGGCAGCGCGAAGAAGGCGCTGGATCGCTATCGCGCCGCGAACGAACCGGTGAACGCCTTGGTAGTGGACCTGCGCTCCCGCCAAGACGTGCTGCGCCGCGACAACGCCGCGCTCAAGGGTGAACGGGAACGTCTCTGGGGGACGCTCGGCAAGCTGTCCGAGGCGGCCGCGTTCGCCGAAGCCGTCGATGCGGCGATAGAGCGCCAGGCGGGGATCTTCGACTTCACCGATCCCGCGCGGGCGAAGTCACTGCGGGCCGACGCGGTGCATCCGATCCGGCAGCGGCACCAGGATCTGCTGACTCAGCTGGCGGTCAGCGCGCAGGGCTATCTGGCGCTGGATCTGGTGCGGCGCAACAACGACGAGCTGATCCGCGGGATCGAGCGGGCGGTGTCGACCACGGTCGCCGCGCTGCGGGTCGCGCTGCTGGTGAGCGGCGCGCTCGCCGGGCAGCGAGACGTCCTCGACGAGGTCCGGGCTGTGCAGGCCACCACCGATGGCCTGATCCGGGCCAACGCCGAGATGCTGGAACTACGCAGTGCCGAGATCCAGCGCGCGGGTAGTGATCCGGCGGTCGCGGTGGCGACGATCCGCGAGTCGTTCGAGCGGATCTACCGCAGCATCGACGCGATCGACGAGTTCAAGGCGGGGGCCGTTTCGACGATGGCGGCGACCGTGGAGGCGTTGTCCGGGGAGATCCGGCGGGCCGAAGACCATCTGCGCCGGTCACACGAGACGGCGACGGCCGAGGGGGCCTCATGAAACGCTGGGCGACAGTCACACTCGCCGCGCTTTGCGCACTGTCACTGGTTTCCTGTGATTCGAGTGAAGGCGATACACGAGGTCTCGGCGATGCCGAGGCCGGCACGCTGCGGGTGCTCGCGGGCAGCGAACTCGCCGATATGCAACCGTTGCTGGAGCAAGAGGCGGCGGCCACCGGAGTCAAGGTCAAGTTCCAGTTCACCGGGACGCTGGAAGGCACCGAGTCCCTCGCGAACGGCAAGGTGGACGGGCAGTACGACGCCGTCTGGTTCTCCTCGAACCGATATCCCGCAGCGGTTCCCGAAGCCGCGAAGCGGCTGGGTGAGCAGGTCAAGATCATGAGCTCGCCGGTGGTGCTCGGGTTGTCGGCGTCGACGGCGCAGCGGCTCGGCTGGACAGGGAAACGGGTGGGCTGGGGCGAAATCGCCGAGCAGGCCGGGAAGAAGGCCTTCACCTACGGCATGACCGATCCTTCGGCGTCGAACTCCGGTTTCTCGGCACTCGTCGGAGTGGCGTCGGCACTCGCGGGCGCGGGCACCGCGATCGACGCCCAGCAGATCGCTTCCGTCACCCCGAAATTGACCGAGTTCTTCAGTGCCCAGGCGATGTCGGCCGGTTCGTCCGGCTGGCTTTCCGAGGCGTATCAACGGCGGGCGACCGGGGTCGATCCGGGTAAGAAGGTCGACGGCCTGATCAACTACGAATCCGTGCTGCTGTCGATGAACGCGAGCGGAAGGCTCCCCGAACCGCTGACGATCGTCTACCCCTCCGACGGCGTCGTCACCGCTGACTATCCGCTGACCTTGCTGAACAGTGCGAATTCCGAAGCACGCGACGCACACCGCAAAGTGGCCGAGCGGCTGCGGACGCCGGACACGCAGCGCAAGATCATGGAGACCACGCAGCGCCGCCCGGTCGTCCCCGGTGTCCCCTTAGGACAGCGGTTCGCGCAGAAGGATCTCGTCGAGTTGCCGTTCCCCGCGACGCAGCAAGCGGTCGACGCGTTGCTGGGTGCCTACTTCGACAAGATCCGTCGTCCGTCGCGAACGCTGTACGTCCTCGACACCTCCGGCTCGATGGCGGGCGAGCGGATCGATTCCCTGCGTGCCGCGCTGATCGGGCTGACCGGCGCCGACGGTTCGCTGACCGGGAGGTACCGGAGGTTTCGTAGCCGCGAAGAGGTCACGATGCTGCCGTTCGACACCGTTCCGCGTAGTCCGGAGACGTTCGCGGTGCCGGACGGCGATCCGCAGCCCACCTTGGACAAGATCAAGCACTTCGCGGAGGGCCTTGAGGCGAAGGGCGGCACCGCGATCTACGACAGTCTCGGGCGCGCGTACGACATCATGGGCCCGCTGGTCGCCCGCGACCCCGACCGGTTCACCTCGATCGTGCTGATGACCGACGGGGCGAACGCGAACGGGTCCAAGTTCGAGGACTTCCAGCGGAAGTTCCCCACACTGCCGGAGGCGATGCGGCAGATCCCGGTGTTCACGGTGATCTTCGGCGAGGGTAACTCCGCGGAGCTCGGCGAGGTCGCGAAACGCACCGGCGGCAATGTGTTCGACGCGCGTGGTGACGTCCTGCCCAAGGTGTTCCAGGAAATCCGCGGGTACCAATGATCCGGTACCTCGGCTCCACGAAGAACCTCGCCGGCTGCGTTGGTGGCCTGATCGGGCTCGTGCTGTACCTGACCGGCGTCGTCGGCGGGCTGTGGCCGGTGGTCGTCGCCGCGCTGTACGCGGTGTTCGCGCTGCTCGCGCCGCCGGAGCGGGTCCGGCTGGTACCGGTGGACGCCGTCGCGGAGGCCGGGCAGCTGCGGGTGGCGCTGACCTCGTTGGTGGACAAGGTGACCGCGCGGGCGCAGCGGATGCCAGGGTCCTCTGTGGACGGTGTGCGACGGATCGCCGAAGTCCTCGACGACCTCCTTTCGCGGCCCGACCGGTTGTCCGCCGACCCGGACGTCCAGCACGCGGTAATCCGGCTGGCGCGGACGGATCTGCCACTTTCGGTGGAGGCGTACCTCAACTTGCCTTGGTGGTTCGCCGCCAAACGGCGGGCGGGTGGAGAGCCCAGTGCGGGAGAGGAACTCGTCGCGCAGCTGGCACTGCTGGAGACCGAAGCGCACCAGGTCGCGGAACGGTTCTACGCCGGTGACGTCAACCAGCAGGCCGATCACACGCGCTATCTGCGGGAACGGGGTCAGGAGGGTTATTAAGGGGTAAGGCAAAGGTGGCACCTTCGGGTGAAATGGTGCCGGAGGTGGCGCGGCGCCGCACTCGCGTACTTGAAGGCGCATCTCGCGTGCTTGAAGGGGGAACTTGCGTGCTTGAAGGGGGATCTCGCGTGCTTGAAGGCCGCACACCGAGTTCGTCCTTCAAGCACGCGAGTTACGCCTTCGCGCTGGCTGCGAACTAGGCGAGCCCGGCGAACAGGCCGGTCACGGCGAGCGCAGGCACGGCGAGCGCAGGCATCAGGACACGTTGACTTACCCTCAAGAGCGCCCGCCGAGTTTGGGCAGGGTCAGCGTGGTCACCGCCGTCGTCAGCCAGCCCAGCAGGTCGCCGAGCGGGATGGTGGACAGCTTTTCCGGCCATTCCTCGGCGAGCGTGTGCAGTACCAGGTGGCCGTCGTGTGCTTCGACCGCGGTGAGCTTGATTCCTTGCGGGAGTTCCGGCAGCGGCAGCACGATGGGCTTGAGCCGGGACGGCGGGCCGAACCGGCGCCGTCCGATGTGGACGGCCATCGGCCGGAGGACGACGGCGGAATCCTCCACAGTGGACTCAAGGGCGAGGTGTCCCCAGCGTGGCCGTTTCACCCAGCGGACGTGGAAGTGCCCGTCGTCGCCTGGCGTCACGATGATGCCGGGGCGGACCGCGGCGACCCGTTCCTGAAGGACCTCGGGAGCGACCCGGATCGCCATTTTCACCTGTTCGGGAATGGCGGCGGGGGAGGGGAGGGAGCGGAGCCGGACGTTCGACGCCAGCACCGTGACGCGTTCGAGCGGGATTTCCTGCCAGTCGACGTCCTCGACGACGATCCGGACGTCGCCGACGCGGCCGGTGGCTGCCAGGCTGAGGCTGTCGGCCTGGTAGTCGAGTCCGGTCAGGGTCAGCCCGACGTCGTGTCCGTCCACCTTCGCGCTCAGCCGTCGCCCGACCAGCTGTTCCGTGACCGTCTTCAGCACCGCGGCCGGGGTGACGGGCACGTTCGGCAACAGCGCCCGCCCGGCGGCGGCCAGGCCGAACAGCTCGGGAAGGGGGTTCAGGTCGAACCATCTGCCGTCGCTCATCAGACCAGTGTCGCCGAACGGGACGCCGGATGCCGCCGCAGGGGGTCAGCGGGCCGCGAAACGGGCGATGACGCCCGCGAGGATCACCCAGAACGCCGCGGCGAGACCGTAGTCGAGGATCACCGCGAGATCCGGGTTGCTCACCGGGAAAAGCCCCGGCCAGAACAACGCCAACGGACCTGCCAGCGCTTGGATGAAGATGAAGAATCCGTTGCCCGCGTTGGCTCCCGCGAGCACCATGACCATGTACAGCAACTCGATGAACGCGAACAGCGCGCCGACAGCGGTGATGACGCGGACGGCCGTGTTGCTCCTGCTGGTGGTTCGCCATCTGGACATGACTGAAAAGTTCCCGGATTCCGTCGCGACAAACGTTTCACCGGCCAAGTTGCGCCGATCGGCCGTATCCACCTACTCCACGGAAGCGGCCAGTGACCGAGCGATGGCCCAGTCCTGCGCGGCGACGCCGACGGATTTGAACACGGTGCGGCCGGAGACCTTCGGCGGCTCCCGCAGAGCCGTGCCGAGTTCCACGAGTTCCGCCTGGTCGAGATGGCCGTCTTCGAGGGCTTGGATGATCTCACCCGCTTCTGCGAGTGCTGCTTCGACCTGGTCGACGACCACGACCGACGCCGTCGCGAGCAGTTCGGCGGGGAGTTCCCGCATCGACGGCCGGAACGAGCCGATCGCGTTCACGTGGACCTGCTCCGGCAACGCGGACAGGGTGAAGAGCGGCGTCCCCGAAGACGTCGCGCAATTGACGATCTCGGCGTCCGCCAAGGCGTCCTCGACGGTCTCGGCGACACGGAAGGACACGGCGGGGAACTCGTCGCCGAGCGTGGCCGCGAGCTTGCGGGCGTTTCCGGCGGTGCGGCTGTGGATCGTGACCGCGCGCAGCGTCCGCACGGCGGCGATTGCCCGCAGCTGGTCGGCCGCCTGCGCCCCCGACCCGAGTAGCGCGAGGTTTCCGGCGTCGGCGGGGGCGAGCAGATCGGTCGCGACGCCGGTGACCGCGCCGGTGCGCAAGGTGGTCACGGCGGTCGCGTCGGCGACGAGCGGCGCACCGTCGCCCGTCCAGACGACGGTGCCGAGTATCGCCGGAGTGCGGTCGAGCCGGACGCTGAGTGTCTTGACCACGGCGGACCCCGACGGTTCGTGGTGCGCCGTCATCACCAGCACCCGGCCGCCGCCGAAGACGAGCCGCTCCGGCTGGGTGAAGTGCCCGGCGGCGAGTTCGGTGAACGCGTGGCGGACGGCCTCGACCGCGTCCCGCATGGGGACGGCCGCGCGGACCTCGTCGTCACTGAGGGTTCGTGGCACGGTCGTCCAGCGGGGCTCCCCGCCATTGCCATCCTGCCCTGGACGGCCGCCCCGGCAAGTCCGTCCGGTCGGTCGCCCACCGCAAAGCGGTCCAGGGATCGATGTCGTCGCCCTCGACGTCCGGGAACATCCGCGTGAGGACACGGGAACAGACGTCGCGCGGAGGATCGAGAGGGACGTCGAGGCCCCTGGCCATGTCCTCGCCGTGGACCAGGACCTCGACGCAGCCCATTCCGGCGAAACCTTCGAGGTCGGCGCGGCCGCTCGGGTGGTACGCGCGGACGTCCGGGCCCACCGTGCGCAGGGTGGCGCCCAGGAGCCCGGCGCCGACCGTGACGAACTCCAGCATCTCCGACGGTGTCGCGGCCGGGTCGGCGACGGATTCGAAGCAGACGAAACGCGGCGTCGACGGCCGGGCGAGCAGGAGTCCGGCGTAGGAGATGAGGCAGTCGCCGAGGTGCTCGGCCGTCCGCCACACGTTCAGTTTCCCGGTGCCGGGGACCGCGGACCAGTCACGGCTCGACGCCGGGCGCAGTCCACTCACCACACTCGCCACGGCCGCGTCGAGATCGTCGGGGGTGATCGTCATCAGGGCATCAGCTCAAGGGTGTCGGAAACGCCACCGGACCGCGGTGGCCGTTCTTCCCGACCGCCCGCACACCGAAGAACACGTTGTCCTTCGACAAATCCACCTTAGCTTCGGTGACGTCACCGACCCTGATCACCCGCGTCCATTCGGCCGCCGTCGTCTCCCGCCAGACGACCTCGTATCCGGCGAGGTCCGGGCCGGTTCCACGCCGCCACACCAGATTCGTATCGTTGGTGAGCTGGTTTGTGCGGATCCGGACGTCCTCGGGGGTGCCGGGCGCGGTCGCCAGCGACCACATCGCGGCGGCGTTCACCCGCGCGACCCTGGCGATGAACGGGAAGTCGCAGAACTCGGGCAGGTCGCCGAACTGCTTGCCGTCCTCCACCCGGACGTCCTGGTGCTGGTGTGCGTAGTCCTCGTTGGGTTCGGTGAACCGCGCGGCCGGATATCCCTGTTCCAGGAACGGGATGTGGTCGCCGCCCCGGAGGTAGCGGTCGCGCCGGTAGATCACGCGCACGGCCATGCCCGTGGCGTCGTTCTCGGCGACCGACCGCACGAATCGCGCCAGCTGCCGGGACGGCGAATCGTTCTCACCGCCGACTGAGCGCCGGATTTCGGCCTGTGCCGGCGTTTCCGACGTCGGAACACCTTCGGCGAACAGCCGGATCGTGCGCGGATCACGGGTACCGTCGTCCGCCCGGCTCGAACCGACGATGTCGTTGGTGAACATCGCCTGCACGTTCGTCCCGGCCGCTTTGAACCGGGTGGCCAGGTGCCGCGCGCCGAAAAGGCCCTGTTCCTCGCCCGCGACCGCGGCGAACACGATGGTCGCGGCCGGGTGGCGGGTCGCCAGCACGTGAGCGAGTTCCATCGCGACGGCCACCCCGGAGGCGTCGTCGTCGGCACCCGGCGCGTCTTTCGTCGCGTCCAGCGGATCCGAACACCGCGAGTCGTAGTGACCCGAGACGACGTAAACCCGTTCGGGTGTGGTGGATCCGCGCAGGGTGGCGACGACGTTGGTGATCGTGGTGGCGACCGGGATCCGCGGCGGCGCGGGTGGCTGGACGTAGGACTGCAGTTCGACGGTCATCCGGCCGCCGGATTTCGCGGCGGATCTCGACAGCTCTGCGAAGATCCAGTCGCGGGCGGCGCCGATCCCCCGCACCGGATCGGTCTGTGAGGACAACGTGTGCCGCGTCCCGAACGCGGCCAGCCTGCGCACGGTGGCCTCGATCCGGTGTTCGTCGATCTCCCGGAGGATCGCCCGTAGTTCGGCGTCGGGCCGTTGAGGCGACACCGCTCCGCCGGACCCCCGATCCCCGAGTTCCGCGGCACCTGCCGGGATCCCGGTGAGCGCGACCGCGGACAGCGCGGCCGATGTGGACAGGAACATTCTTCTGGAGCGCTCCTCAGCCATTCCTCGTTCCTACGCGCCCCGCCATCGGGCGTCTACCCGCGAAAAGGATGAGCGCGGCAGGCGGTGGATGGGGGAGGATCACCGGGTGATCTTCGGGAAGAGGAAGTCCGTGGCCGAGGCGCTCCAGGAAACGCTGGAGACCCGAGGGCACCGCGTCGACGTGCTCGTCGAGGCGCTCATGCGCGTCGACAAGGCCGGTGACGCCTCCGAGATCGCGGCCGCCTTCGCGACGATCACCGAGACGCCGTCGTTGGTCGCGACTCTCGATGGATACTGCCGCCTCGTGTACTGGGATTCCGCTCGCTACCCGCGGGTCTTGAACGAGGCCGCGGATCGGCTGAAGGCAGGCAAGGCCGGGCCGCTCACGACGGCCATCGCCAGTTCAAACGGCGACGGCCGGGTCCGGGTGCTCGCGGTCGGGAAGATGCTGGAGCGGCCGAGTCCGGTCCTGCTCCCGTTCCTGTTGCAGCGCATGACCGACTGGGCCGACCCGGTCAGCGATGTCGCCCGGATGGGGGTGACCAGGCTGCTGAACGACCGCCCGGCGACGTATCTCCAGGCGGCCGCGGAAATGACGCTCCACCTGCGGTGCCGTTACCGTGGGGGGTTCGGCGTGAAGCAGTTGTACGCGGCTGCCTACGACGCTCCCCCTCAAATCCTCGCCCAGCTGGCCCGGTCGGTGAACTTCGCGGTAAGGAGGTTCGCTTACGAGGTGCAAAGCCGTCGCGGTGATCTCAAGCTGGAAGACCTCGTCCGGTACACGCGGAACCTCGACATGGGCATCCGGGCGCGAGCCGGTGACGCGGCGGCCCGCGAGGCCGTCTGGACCGGCCGCGTCGACGTGCTGCGCAAGCTGGCCGCCGGACGGCACAACGAGGTCCGGATCAGCGCGCTGACCGGGCTGGCCCGGTTGGGACAGCTGGAGGAGATCGTCCCGTTGCTGGACGACCGGTCTTCGCTGATCCGGGCGCTGGCGCGGGATGCCGCCCGGCGTACCGGGTTGGACGCTGTCGCTTGGTATCGGTCGGCCGTCTCCGCTTCCGCGCCTTCGCTGGGCGCGATCGCGGGACTCGCCGAGTCGGGGCGCGCCGCGGACGCGCCGTTACTGCATCCCTTGCTGGGGCATCCGATGGCCAGGGTCCGGGCTCATGCCGTGGGGGCACTGCGGATTCTGGACGCCGTCCCGGCCGATCTGGTGCGGCCGATGGTCGAGGATCCTTCGCGGCGGGTGGTCCGGGCGGCGTACAAGGCGTTGGGGCTGTCCTTCAGCTCTCGGTAGCGGGCAGCAGCTCCCGCAGCGTCGCCAGCAGTTCCCGCCGGTCCCCGGCCCCGAGTTTCCCCCGGATCCGGGCCATATGGTGCTCCACCGTCTTCCCCGAGATGAACAGCTTGCTCCCGGCCTGCTTGTAGGTCAGCCCGTCGACGACCAGCCGGGCGACCTCCAGCTCCCGCTCGCTCAAGGCGCTCAGGCCCGTAGCCGCGACAGGTTCCGGAGCGCGCCCCTGGAACTGTCGCGCCGCTTCGAGCAACCGCACCATCGCCCGCCGGTCGGGGGTCCGGATCGCGGCCTGCCCGGCCAGCCGTGACGCGTCCCAGCGGAGCCCGAGTTCATGCAGTTCCCCGGCGGACGCGGAAATCGCCTCGGGATCGAAGGTGCCGGTCAGCACCGCGAGCCAGCCCGTCGCGGCCGAGGCCAGTGCCGCCGGATACCGGCCGTACGACGCGAAATCGTTCAGCGCCGCCAGGTGTTCCGAAGCGGCGGCGCCGTTCTCGACGGTGATGGCGGCATGAAGTTCGTGCCAGCGCAGGGTGGCTGTCCACAGTGGAGGGTTGCCGAGGCCGTCGAGTACCGTGTGTGCCCGTTCCAGCTGTCCGGCCAGTTTGGCGCTCGCGCCTGCCCTCGCGGCCGCGATCGCGAGTTCTCCCAGCGGCAGCAACGAATACAGATCCGGTTGCTGCCGCATCGACGCCTGGTAAGCCCGGTCCCAAGACCGCTGTAACCCGGGAAGGTCGCTGGCTCGCCGCGCGAGGCCTAGCTGGAGGGTCGCGGCGAAGAGTTCGTCGCGGGCTTCGAGACCTGCTGGGGGCATCAGGGCTTCGGCGGCGGTCTTGAGGTCACCCGCGGTCATCGCGACCCAGCCGAGCAGCAGCCGATGCCGTTTCGCGAGCAGGTCGCCACCGATGCGACCGGCCACGGCCCGGCTCAGCACCGATTCCGCCAGCGCGAGTTCACCGGAGTGCAGGCCCACCAGCGCGGCAAGGGCGGCCGGGCTGTCCGGCAACGGCGCGGGCGCACCCGCCGATTCCAGCATCGACGCCGCGCCCAGCAGGGCCGAAAGCGTTTCATCACCGCGGCCGGAGACCGAGCCGGCGATCGCCTTGGCCGTCCGTGAGGCGGCACCCGCGAACAACGTCGGCACTTCGGGCGTTTCCAGTACGCCGCGAGCGGCTTCGAGTTTTCCGGTCCCCACCAAGGCGATCGCGGCGAACGCCTTCGACCCGGCCCGTCCGGACCATTGGTACAGCTCGGCGCTGTGCGCGAGTTCGCCGCGATGCGCGAGCACCGCCCCCGCCACCTCGGCACCCGCGGCCCTGGCGTCCTCGTCGGAAGTGCTGCCGAGCATGCCGTCACCCAGCCGGAGTGCGGTGTCGAGGTCCCCGGCGAGGGCGGCGGCGTGCGCCCAGCCGACGGTGAGCGCCGCGCCGCGCCCACCGGCCTCGGACGCCGCCTCGTAGAACCGCGCCGCGAGTTTCGTGTCGTCGGGCATCGCCTCGCGCGCGGCGGCCTCGAAGGCCGCCGCCGCACTCGCACCCGAACTTCCCGTCCCCAGCAGGGATCGGGCGAGGTCCAGTACCGGAAGTCCGTCGCGTAACTGGAGTTCCACCAAATGCTGCAGCACCGTCAGCCGCCGCCCCGGCGATCCCCAGGCGCGGACGGCTTCGGCGGCGATCGGCAGGAGGACGTCGTCCTCGTCGAGCAGCCCGGTCGCCCTGGCGCCGTCGAAGATCTCGGGCAGCCTGTCGCGTTCGCGGTTGAGCAGGGCGGCGAGGAGATCCAGATTCCGGCCGGCCCCGGCCTCGGCCGCGATCAGGTAGCGGTGCACGTCGTCGTCGAGTTCGTCCAGCTCACCGCGGAATTCGGTGAGCTGCCCGCGGACGGCGCGCAGGACGAGTCTCGGCACGCCACCGGTTCTGACGTGGACGTCTTCGGCCGTGGCGACGTCGCCTCCGGCGTGTTCGACGAGCCGCCGGACGTCGTCGATTCCCCACGCTGTCAGTGAAACCGATCTGCCGAAGGTGTCGGAGAGCGCGCGCAGGGCGGTGGTCCTCGCCGTCGGCCGGTAGGCCAGCACGACGGGCGCGGTCGTTTCCTCCGCCCGCGCCTTGAGCTTCGCGATCTCGTCGTCGCCGAGCTGGTCGGCGTCGTCGATCAGCAGGGCGTCGACGCCGGCCCCCGCGTAGTGCCGCGAGAGCAGGCCGAGCAGATGGGTCTTCCCGTAACCGCCGGGGGCGACGACGGTGACCCGCACCGGAAGTTCCGGGGCGGCGGTCACCTCGTCGAGCAGTCGACGGACACCCGGATGGATGATGCCGGGCTGGTCGAGCAGTGTGTTCAACAGCGACCTTCGGGGGAGTGAGTCGCTCCGGGGGTGGCCGGCGCGCAGGTGCTGGAGGGGGTGGGATGGGCTTCGCGACCCTTGTCCGCGGTGGCTTCTCGGGTGGTCAGGGTGAGCAGCAGGGTGGTCGCGGCGAGCACCACGACCGCGGCTCCGGCGACGAGTGGCTTGCGCCGGGTGAGGAGTTTCGCCGCCCGGGTGGGTTCCGGCAAGACGAACGGGGTGATGTCCACCGGTGGCCGTTCGGGCCGTTCGGTGAGCTCCGGGGCCGCGTCGACCCGGGGGAGCAGGGTGGTTTCCACGGTCGCGACGGCGTTCGAGTGGACGCCGCCGGGTTGAGGAACGTCGCGTCGCGCGGCGATGTTGGCCGCACCGGTCGCCACCGTCAGCAGGGGGTCGCTCGCGGTGAAGACCGGGCACGGCGTCCTGCCGACCTGGGGAACCTCGCCGCACAGCACGATGCCCGCCAGCGACTGGGGCTGGACACCGGCCTCATGCGCGAGCTCGAAGACCTTGCCGACGGCCTCGCCGGGGTCGACGCCTTCGGCCGTTTTGACCGGCTGCCAGCCGTTGACGCCGACGGCGGCGATCGTCACGACCGCCCCGTCCTGGCCGAATTCGCAGACACCGGCGGTGACCTCGCCGTGCGGGGCGAGGTAGGCGTGCAGGGCGGCGATGGGTGCGGGCACCAGCACCGCGCGGGGGAACCCGGCCTCGGCCAGCGCCCGGCGCAGCAGGTCGCGGCGGAACGAACCCCAGCCGACGGGGTGGGTGAGCACGATCTGCCGCGGTTTCTCACCGAACCGTTCGGCGGCCTGGTCCGCCGCGGCGTCCACGAGGACGGCGCTGAGGGATTCGGCGGGGAACCGTTCGCCGCCGACGATCACCGGGACGTCGTCGCCGACCCGTTCGTGGAATCCGGTCAGCAGCCGCGCTGGCGCGGACCGGCCTGCCTCGACGGCAGCGTCACCGGTGAGCAGGTATCCGTCGTCGTCGAGGAACACCGCGGCCGCCGCCGCCGGGCCGCGCGCGCCGAGCCACAACGGCTCGGGCGCGCCCCAGCCGTCACCCTGGTTCTCGCAGGTGGCGGCGGTGGCGCGGGTCGAGGCGATATCGATGCCGAGGACGTAGGGCAACGAGCATCCTCCTTCGCTTGACCGGTCCTAGGGACCAACCACGGGGCCACTCACCCGAACGGCTTGACCCGTCTGGGTGAGAGGGGCATTAAACCCAACCGGATGCGTCTCGGTTAAGCCCCTAACGCCCTAACGATGTCATACCGATCCCCTATTGGCTGAGTGAGTGACAACCAGGAGTGATCCCCGATGTGCTGAGCGGTACCGGCTCACTAACTTCGGTGACCTGCGCTCAGCCGTGCCCTCCGGCCGCTGCGCCGGCCCCACCGACCTAGACCTCCAGGAGAGTCCTTTCATGGGTTCCGCTCAGACGCTTCACGACTTCACGCTCAACCTGCTGAACGACACCGCGGCTCGCGCGGCGTTCGCGAACGACCCGCAGCAGGTGCTGGCCAACGCCGGCCTCGGTGACATCAACGCCGCCGACGTGCACGAGGTCGTCCCGCTGGTCCTCGACTTCGTCCCGGTCGACGCCGCCACCACCGACAACCTGGCCGGCTTCGGCGGTGTCGCGAACGTCGTCAACGGCACCGACGGCGAGTGCGCCGACGGTGTCCAGGGCGCCATCGACCAGCTCACCGCGCTCACCGCCGGTCTCCCGGTCGGCGTCCCCGGTGCGCTTCCGGGCGTCCCGAGCCTCCCCGAGGTCGGCGTCCCGGGTGTCCCGGCCGTGCCGGGCCTGCCGGAGCTGGGCCTGCCCGCCGTCGGCGACCTGCCGCTCGACGTCCCGGGCCTGCCCGCCGTCCCGGCCGTCTCCGGCGTGACCGACGTTTCGAACGCCGCCGCCGGCGTGACCGCCCTCGCGCAGAACACCATCGGCAGCTTCGGGCTGACCGGTGACCTTTCGCGCGGCCTCGACTCGGTCCCGGGAGGCGACCTCGCCAACGGCGCCGTCGACACCGCGACCGGCCTCGTCCACGACGTCCCGGCCATCGACGCCGCGGGCCTCCCGGCCGTCGACTCCGTCCCGGCGATCGGCGACCTGAACAGCGACCTGCCCCGCCTCGACGGTGTCGACGGTGTCGGTCACGGCGTCCCCGGCGTGCTCTCGCAGGTCGGCGACCTCACCAGCGTCATCGGCAACGCCGGTGTCGCGGACGTCACCACCAAGGTGCACGACATCGCGCAGAGCAACATCGCGCAGGGCAACATCGCCACCGACGTGACCGACAACGTCGCCACCGACGTGACCGACAACGTGGTGAACGATGTCGCGAACCACGCCGGCGTTTCCGACGTGCACGACGTCGTCTCCGGCGTGGCCAACCACATCGGCAGCGTCGGCGACATCAACCTCGGTGCCGACGACATCGCCTCGAACAACGACATCCACATCGGCTGAGCTGAAAATCCTTCACATCTGAAGTGTGGGTACGGGCCCCGCGACCGTCGCAGGTCGCGGGGCCCTCACCGCGTGTTGGCGGATCCCACATTGATTCCGCGCTTGGTTAAGGGAACACTGCATCCCCGTGACAGCCCCCGCCTGGCTCGACGTGCTCAACGAGACCTTGGACGCCTGTGCCGCCCACGGGCGCGCCGACCTTGCCGAACGCCTTCGGCGGAGACGTGACCAGCAGGCGCCGGGCACCCGGATCGCGGTGGTCGGCTTTCCCAAGCAGGGCAAGGGTTACCTGCTCAACGCGCTGCTGAACGCCCCGGTCTGCGCGGTCGGGGACGCGAGCACTCCCGCCGTCCCCACCGAGATCGGGTACGCCCACGATCCCGCCGCGACGCTGGTCGGCCACGCCCGTGAGCGCGTGCCGGTCGACGATTTGGCCAAGGAACTGGAAGTCCGCCCACCCGGGTCGCTGCGCCGGGTCGAAGTCGGCCTGCCGCGCGAACTGCTCGGCACGGGACTGGTACTGGTGGACACCCCGGCCATCGGCGATCCGCGGTCGCCACGCACGGCGGCCACCCTCGACGTCCTCGCCGACGCGCACGCGGTGATCCTCGTCTCCGACGCGACGCAGGAACTCCAGCCGGCCGAACTCGCGTTGGCAAGGCATATCCGCACCTGGTGCCCGGCTTTGGTGCTGGCGTTGACGAAGATCGACGTCAGTCCCGACTGGCGTGAACTCGCCGCCCGCAACCGTGCCGCGCTTTCGGAGACCGGCGTCGTCGCCGACGTCTTCCCGGTGTCCGCCACCGTCCGCCAGGCCGCCGCCAAAGCCGGTGACGCCGGCCTCAATGGACGGTCCGGTTTCCCGGAACTCCTGAACTGGGTGGGGGAACAGGCCGCGCGGCCGATCGAACGCACCCGGGCGCTGGCCGCCGCGGTGAGCGTCCGCGCGGCGGCGGTCGAACTGGTCGAGTCGCTGCAGGCCCGCCTCAACGCCGTTTCCCAGGACAGCGGGATCGACCAGGTCACCCTGCTGCACCAGGCACAACGACGGACCGAGGAACTGCGGCGGCAGAACGTCCGCTGGCAGAACCTGTTGTCGGACGAGATCACCGATCTGGTCTCCGACGCCGAATACGACCTGCGCGAGCGGACAAGGACGATTGTGCGGCATATCGACCGCACCTTCGACGAGGGCGACCCGGCGCAGATCTGGCCGGATTTCCGGACCTGGCTGGAAGAGAACCTCGCCGACGCCGTGGAGACCAACTACAACTGGGTATCCGACCGGTCGACATGGATCGCGCACGCCGTCGCCACCGGGTTCGGGGCGCGGTACGGGCAGGCCCCGGAGCTGCCGCTGACCGGATCCGGGGTGGACTCGATCCCCGAAGTCGGCACGCCGAAGATCGAACGGTTCAAGATCGGGCAGAAACTCTTCACCGGCTTACGTGGTTCCTACGGCGGTGTGCTGATGTTCGGCCTGGTCACCAGTCTCGCCGGGCTGCCGCTGATCAACCCGGTCTCCCTCGGCGCCGGTGTCGCGTTCGCCACCAAAAGCGTGCGCGACGAAGGCGGGATGCGGTTGCAGCGGCGGCAGGCGCTGGCGAAGGCGGCGGCGCAACGCCATGTCGACGACGTGTTCATCCGGTTCAGCAAGGAGATCAAGGACGAGGTCCGCCAGGTCCAGCGGCGGCTGCGGGACCATTTCACCGCGTTGTCGGACGAACTCGCGGAAGAGCTGACGCGCCAACGGGAACTGATCATCGCCGGATCCGCCGAACGGGACCGCCGCACGCAGCAGGTCAAACGGGAGATCGACCGGCTGGCCGCACTGCACCGGAAGGCGGGGGCGCTCGGCAGTGGCGCGGCGCCGCGCCGGGAGCTGTCCGCGTGACGGCTCTGGACGTTCGTGAACTGTTGAGCGACGCCGCCGCGCTTTACCGGGACCGTCCGCCCGCGGTGGCGATGCTGCGGGAATGCCTGGAACGACTGGAAGAACCGCTCAAGGTCGGGTTCGCCGGGACGCCGGGAACCGGGAAGTCCACTTTGGTCTCCGCGCTGGCGGAATGGCCGACGCGGGCACTGCGCGACCTCGACCTGTTCGACACTCCGGCGCTGGCCGAACACGTCGACGCGACGGTGCGCCTGGTACGCCACCTCGAACCCGACGAACTCGCCGGCGCCCGTCCGGCTGGTGGTTCGGCGTTCGCGCGGCAGAGCGCGGTGAATTCGGTGCTGGTACTCGGCCGGGCCGACGAGGTCGGCGCGGGCCGGATCGACGCGTTGCTCACCGCGAAGCAACTGGCGCGGCGTGCGTGGCGGGAAGACCGGAACTGCGCGGGTTTCCAGGGAGTCATCGCGGTCGCCGGGCAGCTGGGGTATGCCGGGCGTGCGCTGCGGGACGACGAATTCGAGGTCCTGCGTGCGCTGGCGGCCGTCTCACGCGCGGAGCTGGAACGGTATCTCCTGTCCGTTGATTCCTTTGTGGACGACCAGTTCCCGGTGCGGATCCCGCCGGAGTCGAGGAAACACCTGGTTTCGCGATTCGGGCTCTACGGCGTCCGGCTGGCGATCACGCTCATTCGCACCGGCTGCGAGAGCCGGATGAAGCTCTCCGCGGAACTCGTGCACCGCAGTGGTCTCGGCGATCTGCGGGACACGTTGGCCGGATGCTTCGTCGCCAGGGCCGAGGCACTGAAGGCGCGCACAGCGGTGCTGCGCTTGGAAAACCTGCTCGCCGCCGACCCGCGCTCGCAGAGCGACCGGCTCGTGGCGAGGGTGGAGCGCTTCGCCGCGGCCGCGCACGACTTCCGGGAACTGCGCCTCATCGCCGACATCCGCGGCGGCCGCACGGCGTTGTCCGGCGAGGTCGCCGAGGAGGCCACCCGGTTGCTCGGCGTGCAGGGACTCGCGCCCACCGAACGGCTCGGCCTCGAACCCGACTCCGGCCCGGCCGAGATCCACGCGGGCGCCGAAAGCGCACTCGTCCGCTGGCGGCACGACGCGGAACGGGAAGACGCCGCACACACCGAACGCGCCGCCGCGCGGGTGATCGTGCGTTCGGTGGAGGGCCTGCTGAGCCTTTTCGTCGCTTGAGCGTGCTTCACGGACCCCGGCACGGTCGGGGGTGAGCGCGTGGATCAGGCGTTGCCGAGTACCCGGGACACGGTGATCTCGATGACCACACGTTCCGGATTCGGCTTGGGCTGCCGGTAGCGCGCGGCGTAGCGGTTCTCGGCGTCGCGCACCGACTCCGCGTCCTCGACGAGTACCGCGCGCCCCTCCAAAGTGGACCACCGTGGGCCGTCGATCTGGCAGGCGGCGACCGGAATGCCCTTTTCGCCCGCTTCCTTGAGCAGGCGGGCCTTCTTGGACGAACGGAAAGTGATCACCCTGGCGATCCCGGTCTCGAAGTCCACCGTGACGCCGACGGCGACGACGTGCGGGGTCCCGTCGGGGCGGACGGTGGTCAGGGTGGCGAGATGCCGCTCGGTCCAGAACTCCCGGAAGGTCTCGCCACGCGTGCTCAGGTCGATCGTCATGGTGTCACGCTAGGCCACCGTTCACGAAGACGTCCTTTGAGGTAATAGTAAGGAAACTTTCTTAACTCTATTGATTCTGGCCGGTCCGGGTGTCACTCTCGAAAAGCGCCGCCGCCACCAACGACGTTCCGGAGGAGCCATGAGAAAGACCGTACGGACAGTGCTGGCCGCGGTCGCGCTGACCGCCGGGCTGGTCGCCACGACCGCCCCCGCCACCGCGGCCACCACTCAAGGAACCCCTTATCTGCCGGGTGTTCTGCGCCCGTCGGTGTCCCAGGCGACGCAGGACGCGGCACTCGCCAAGTACTACGACTTCTGGAAGAAGAACTTCCTCACCACCAAATGTGGCACCGGCACGTACGCGGTCAAGGCGCCGGACGCCGACCACGCCTTCGTCGCCGAGGGTCAGGGCTACGGCATGACCATCGCGGCGATGATGGGGAGCAAGGACTCGCAGGCCCGCACGATCTTCGACGGCATCCTGAAGTTCGTGAAGGCACACCCTTCGTCGATCGACAAGGATCTGCACGCCGCCGAACAGGACGGGAGCTGCAAGAGCGTCAACGGCGTCGACTCGGCGACCGACGGCGACCTCGAAATCGCCTACGGCCTGCTCATCGCCGACAAGGTCTGGGGCAGCGACGGCGCGGTGAACTACAAGTCCGAAGCACTGCGGATCATCAAGGCCATCAAGCGCAGCGAAGTGCACCCCACCACCAAGTTCATGCGGCTGGCCGACTGGGCCGACGAGGGCAAGTACATCAACAGCTCGCGGTCGTCGGACTGGATGCCGGGCCACCTCCGCGCGTTCGAGAAGGCCACCGGTGACTCCTTCTGGGGGCAGGTCCGGACCCGGCAGGAGCAGGCCGTCACGCAGCTTCAGCAGCAGTACGCGCCGAAGACCGGGCTGATCCCGGACTTCGTCGTCAACACCAACTCCACGCCGAAGCCGGCCCCGGCCGACTTCCTCGAAGGCAAAGACGACAAGTACAGCTACAACGCCTGCCGTGACCCGTGGCGGCTCGGCGTCGACGGCGTCACCGTGTCGGGCAGCCCGGCGCAGGGCCAGGTGCGGAAGATGAACACCTGGATCCAGCAGACCACCGGCGGCGACCCGGCCAAGATCACCACCGGCTACACGCTGTCGGGCTCCAAGATCTCCGGCGAGTCGGGTCAGCACCCCTGCTTCACCGCGTCGTTCGCCATCGCGGCGATGAACGACCCGGGCAGCCAGGCCTGGCTGGACAAGCTCTGGACCTCGATCACGACGTGGTCGCCGAACGCCAAGGACTACTACGGCACCGGCATCACCGTGCAGGTCCTGCTCATCCTCTCGGGGAACTACATCGCGGTCTGATCGCTTCTTGAGCCGGCGGTGAGTCAGCAGTGTCATGAAAGGGTCTTTCAGGACAGAATTTGTCCTGAAAGACCCTTTCATGACATCCACCGGACAGGTTCGCGGCCGAGCTTGAAAGGCGATCACGCGTGCTTGAAGGCGGAATACGATGTTCCGCCTTCAAGCACGCGAGTTACGCCTTCAAGCACGCGTGTCACGCCTTCAAGCACGCGAGTTACGCCAAGGGGACTAGCCGAGGAAGGACTCCACGGCGTCCGCCGCGCGGTCGATCCCGCCGTTCCCCCGGGTCTCGGCCCGGATTTCGGCGAGGCGTGCCGCGACCGAGGGCGACCCGGCCACTCGATCGACGGCGGCCCGCAGCGTGGACGCCGTCACGTCCGAGGCCGCGAGTTCCTCGCCGACGCCCAGTTCCGCGAGTTTCGCCGCGTTGCCGAAACCGTCGGTGGCCAGCGGGATCGCGACGGTCGGCACGCCGTACCACAGCGATTCCGTACTGCCGCCCATGCCGGCGTGCGTGATGAACGCCGACGCGGCCTCCAGCACCGCGAGTTGCGGGACGAACGGGTGCACCTCGATGTGCTCCGGCAGCGGCCCGAGGACAGCCGGATCGGTCTGCCCGATCGAGATGACCACATGCCAGTCGGAGTTCCGGAACCCGTCCACACAGGCGCGGAACAGGTCGATCTGGTCGGTGAACGCCGTGCCGAGCGACATCAGCAGGACCTTCTTGCCGCTCGACGGCGGAGTCCAGCTCCGGTCGGCCAGCCGTTCCGGATCCAGCGCCGGGCCGACGAACTGGACGGTCGACGGCACCCGTTCGACGTGAGGCTGCATCGCCCTCGGCAACAGGGCGAGTACTTGTTCCGGATGGGAGATCCAGTCCCAGGCGTCGGCCTCGATCCCGTTCGAGGACAGCCACTGGGTGAAGGTGGCGTAGTAGTCCTTTCCGGACGGTGACCCGCGAAGCGCGTCGAGGATCTCGCTCATGTCCTCTTCGTAGCCGTCCCAGGCGACATACGTCGGTGACAGCTGCACCGCCGGAACGCCATAGCGCCTGGCCAGCAGGGGCGCCGGCAGCCCGCCGATGTCGTACAGCAGCAGGTCCGGGCGGTTGTCGTCGTAGAAATCGGTCAGCACCGGCATCGCCTGGATGCCCTCGTCGAGGAAGACCCGCATTTGCGCGCCCGGGTCCTCCGGCCACGCCGACTGGTCGCCGAGCGGGAGGATCGACGGATGCGACACGATCTCGGCGCCGGTCGGTTCGATCAGCCCGGTGAGTGGCTCGCCCACGACGTAGCTGACTCGGTGCCCGCGAGCGACCAGCTCACGGATGACGGCCAGCGAGGGATAGATGTGACTCGGCGCGGTGCAGCCGATCATCGCGATGTGCTTTCGCATGATGTCCTGTCCGGATCCGTGAGGAGATGTCAGACGGCGCGCAGGCGGATGCGGTAGGTCATGATCAACACCTTAACGCGCGTCCGGCGGCCGCCCAACTGATTAGGGCGTTGCCCGGTTTGCCGCGATCGGGACCCGCCGTTGGTAGGGACCTTCGCCGGAAGACTTCCCCAGGTCACGTGCGTGGATAGGGTTTCGGGGCTTTACCTTTGGAGGGAAAGGGAGAAACCGTGAGACGTGTTCTCATCACCGCGCTCGCCGTGGCCACGCTGGCTTCGGTGGCGGTGACCGCACCGGCCGTCGCCGCCGAAGAGACGCAGCCGGCCGAGACGATCACCTGGGGAGCGTGCACCGATCCGGTGCTCGTCACCGCGGGCGCCGAATGCGGCTATCTGTCCGTGCCACTCGACTACTCGAGGCCGCGTGGCGAGAAGATCCAGCTCGCGCTCAGCCGCGTCAAGCACAAGACGCCGGAGACGCAGTACCAGGGCGTCCTGCTCACCAACCCGGGTGGCCCCGGCGGTTCCGGGCTGCTGCTCGCGACCCGAGGGCCGCGCGTGCCGAACCACGCGGGCGACGCCTACGACTGGGTGGGCTTCGACCCGCGCGGCGTCGGCGCCAGCAAGCCCGCGCTCTCGTGCGTCCCGAACTACATGGATTACAACCGGCCGAACTACACGCCGACCACGCCGCAGCTGGAGAAGACCTGGCTGCGGCGCTCGAAGTCCTACGCCGACGCCTGCGCGAAGAACAACAGCCGCGCGCTGCTCGACAACATCAAGACGACCGACACGGTCAAGGACATGGACAGCATCCGCAAGGCACTCGGCGCGGAGAAGCTGAACTTCTACGGGTACTCCTACGGCACCTACCTCGGCCAGGTGTACGGGACGCTGTTCCCGCAGCACGTCCGCCGGATGATCCTCGATTCCACTGTGGACCCCCGCAACGTCTGGTACCAGGCCAACCTGAACCAGGACGTCGCGTTCGACGTCAACATCAACATCTGGTTCGGCTGGGTGGCGCAGCACGACGACGTCTACCACCTCGGCAAGACACAGGCCGCGGTGAAGCAGGTCTTCGTCGAGCAGTTGAAGAAGCTGGCGGCCGCCCCCGCGGGTGGTTTCATCGGCCCGGACGAGCTCCTCGACGTCTTCCAGCAGGCCTCCTATTACCAGCTGCGGTGGACGCTGCTCGGTGACGCGTTGGCGAAATTCGTCAACAAGGGTGACTGGCAGACGATGAAGGGACTGTTCGAGGGCTTCGGCGGTCGCGGCGACGACAACGGGTACGCCGTTTACCTCGCCGTCCAGTGCACCGACGTCAAATGGCCGCAGAGCTGGCAGCAGTGGAAGCACGACAACTGGCGGACCTACCAGAAGGCGCCGTTCTTCACCTGGCAGAACGCCTGGTTCAACGCGCCCTGCCTGTTCTGGCCCGCGAAGCCCGGCAAGCCAGTCAACGTCGACGGCAAGAAGGTGCCAAGTGTGCTGATGATCGGCGAGACGCTTGACGCGGCGACGCCGTACGAAGGCAGCCTCGAGGTGCGTAGCCGGTTCCCCGGCGCTCGCCTGATCGGTGAGCCGGGCGGTACGAGTCACGCGATCACGCCGCGCGGCAACGCCTGCGTCGACAACCGGATCGCCGATTACCTGGCGACCGGGGCCCTGCCCGATCGCAAGCCGGGCCGGACGGCCGACGTCGAATGCGCGCCGCTGCCGCTTCCGGTGCCGCCGCCCGTCCCCGCGGCCGCCGCGGACGTGGCCACCTCCCGGGTACCCGCCTAGCCAACGCGCGTGAAGGCCCCCTTCCCTCGGCTCAGTCGAGGGAAGGGGGCCTTCACGCGCG